>NZ_CP032311.1:0-117500 GCF_004803755.1 Pseudomonas sp. DG56-2 | reverse complement strand
CGCGCGCCCTTGCAGCTTGCCCGCTTCAGACCACTCCAGCAGTACGCAAGCGCTCTATGTCCGACGATGTCATCCCCAGAACATCACCCAATACCTGCTCTGTATGCTCGCCTAGAAGCGGCGGGGCATTGCGGTACTCCACTGGCGTCTCAGAAAGCCGAATAGGGCTCGCAACCTGCGGCACATGCCCAGCCAATGGGTGAGGCATCTCAATTGCCAACGCTCGCGCCTTGACCTGCGGATCGGCAAACATCTGCGCCAGATCATTAATCGGCCCACAAGGCACACTGGCCTTCTCGAGCTGCGACACCCATTCGGCGGTGGTCTTGAACACTGTTGCCTGGCGAATCAATGGGATCAACACTGCCCGATTCGCCACTCGCTGCTTATTAGTAGCGAAGCGTGGGTCATCCGCCCATTGCGGCTGACCAGCCACCTCAGCGAACTTGCGAAATTGCCCGTCATTGCCAACGGTAAGGATGAAGTCGCCATCAGACGTGGGGAACGCCTGGTATGGGACGATATTAGGGTGCGCATTACCAAGGCGACTAGGCGGTGTGCCTGTAGTCAGATAATTCATGGCCTGGTTGGCCAAGCAGGCCACCTGGACATCGAGCAATGCCATATCGATATGCTGGCCCCCACCATCATGATCACGATGGGCGAGGGCGGCCAGAACTGCCACAGTAGAATAAAGCCCGGTGAGGATGTCGGTCAGCGCAACGCCTACCTTTACCGGCCCCGCACCCTCTTCACCTTCCGGAAGGCCGGTGAGGCTCATCAATCCGCCAAGCCCCTGGATCATGAAGTCGTACCCAGCGCGCTTGGCATACGGACCCGTCTGGCCAAAACCGGTAATCGAGCAATAGATCAACTGCGGGTTGATTACCCTCAGGCTTTCATAGTCGAGCCCATAAGCGGCCAGACCACCTACCTTGAAGTTCTCGATGACCACATCCGATTTTGCCGCAAGCTCACGCACCAAGCGCTGACCTTCCGGCTGGGTGAAGTCGATGGTCACCGAGCGCTTGTTACGGTTGGCCGACAAGTAATAGGCCGCCTCGGTAGTGTTCTCACCGTAGGCGTCCTTAAGGAAGGGTGGCCCCCAGGCACGCGTGTCATCGCCGGTTCCCGGGCGCTCGACCTTGATAACTTCGGCCCCAAGGTCGGCGAGAATCTGCCCGGACCACGGCCCGGCCAGCACTCGCGACAAATCCAGTACCCGCAGATGAGATAGCGCGCCCATGGGCTGGCTCCTTATTAATAGAAGGACTGAATGCCGGTTTGGGCGCGACCCAGGATCAACGCGTGAACGTCATGGGTACCCTCATAGGTGTTGACCACTTCGAGGTTGACCAGATGACGGGCCACACCGAACTCGTCGGAGATGCCGTTCCCACCGAGCATGTCACGCGCCATGCGGGCAATTTCCAGGGACTTGCCGCAGGAGTTGCGCTTCATGATCGAAGTGATTTCGACTGCCGCAGTACCTTCATCTTTCATACGCCCGAGGCGCAAGCAGCCTTGCAGTGCCAAGGTGATCTCTGTCTGCATGTCCGCCAGCTTCTTCTGGATCAACTGGTTGGCAGCCAGGGGGCGGCCGAACTGCTTACGATCCAGGGTGTATTGGCGAGCGGTGTGCCAGCAGGCTTCAGCCGCACCCAACGCCCCCCAGGAAATGCCATAGCGAGCAGAGTTGAGGCAGGTGAAAGGACCTTTCAAGCCGCGCACATCAGGGAAGATGTTCTCTTCGGGTACGAACACATTGTCCATGACGATTTCGCCGGTGATCGACGCACGCAGACCCACCTTGCCGTGAATCGCTGGAGCGCTGAGGCCTTGCCAGCCTTTCTCCAGAACAAAGCCACGGATGTCGCCGGCGTCGTCCTTGGCCCACACCACGAACACATCAGCGATAGGGCTATTGGTAATCCACATTTTGCTGCCAGACAGGCGATAGCCACCGTCGACCTTTTTTGCCCGGGTAATCATTGAACCCGGATCGGAACCATGATCAGGCTCGGTCAGACCGAAACAGCCGATCCACTCACCACTGGCCAGCTTCGGCAGGTACTTCTGCTTCGTCGCTTCGGTACCGAACTCATTAATAGGCACCATCACCAGAGAAGACTGCACACTCATCATCGAACGATAGCCAGAGTCGATCCGCTCGACCTCACGGGCGATCAAACCGTAGCAGACATAGTTCAGGCCACTGCCACCGTATTGCTCAGGAATGGTCGCGCCAAGCAGACCGACCTCACCCATTTCACGGAAAATCGCAGGATCAGTCTGCTCATGCCGAAAAGCTTCCAGCACGCGCGGGGCCAGCTTGTCCTGGGCGAACTGATAAGCGCTGTCACGCACCATGCGCTCTTCTTCAGTGAGCTGTTGGTCTAGCAACAGCGGGTCGATCCAGTTGAAGCTTGCTTTACCGGCCATGAGCGAATCCTCGAAATAGGGGACCAGAGTTGTTGTGGATTGATCCTAGGCCTGTTCGGGGCATGAGACAAACGAGGAATACGCATCGTCTTGTGATAATTTCTCACTCCGTAAAGGTAGAAAACCCCACCCTTACGCCTTATTAGTGAGATTGACGTACATGCGACGAAAGATCCCCAGTACAACGGCCTTGGTCTGCTTCGAGGCAGCCGCCCGCCACGAGAGCTTTACCAAGGCCTCCCAAGAGTTATCTCTTACCCAGGGCGCCGTTTGTCGGCAAATCGCCGGACTCGAAGAATTTCTCAACGTTGAACTGTTCCGTCGTTCGCGGCGCGGGGTGAAGCTCACAGAAGCTGGCCTCTCTTATAGCCGCAGGGTGGCCGCACAACTCGATGCCGTGGAGCGCGACACCTTGTCAGTAATGGGCCAACAGGGCGCGAACGTCATCGAGCTTGCCGTGGTTCCGACCTTTGGTACCCAATGGTTGCTGCCAAGGCTCAAGGACTTCCAGCGGCACCATCCAGAAGTCACCGTCAATCTGACAAACCGCACCCGGCCGTTCCTGTTCGCCGATACCCCCTTTGACGCAGCCATCTATTTCGGTGATGCCGATTGGTCGGGCACTCACTCTCATCGACTGATGAGCGAAAGCCCGGTACCGGTTTGCAGCCCGGGCTTGCTAGCTGGCGCCACACAACTGGATGCCGAGCAAATTGCTCGATTACCACTACTGCAGCAGACCACGCGCCCATACGCCTGGCGCCAATGGTTCAACAGCCTGGACCTGAACGTTAGCCGCGACATGACAGGGCCACGCTATGAGCTATTCTCGATGTTGGCTCAAGCGGCCATGCATGAGATGGGAATAGCCTTGATCCCGCCCTTTCTGATTCAGCGAGAACTGGCAGAAGGGCGCCTGGTGGTAGCCAATCGACACGGCTTGTCCAGCATCAAGGCGTATTACCTGATGATCCCCGAACGGAAGGTCGAATCCGCCTCGTTGCGCGCTTTCCGCGATTGGCTGGTAGCCGAATCTCAGCGCTACGCCGCAGAGCATAAGGCTAGCAGCAACAACCTGACCCCGTAGTCAGCAAAATCACAACCCTACAGATGTACGTAAATGTCGCAATTATCAAAACTGTACTAATCGTCGCGACATAGACCTTAACCCTAGTATCTATGCGGCATTCGCAGCATAAATCGCGTTTTGACCGAAGCAATCGGCAAATTCGGCGGAATTTTTTTAAAAATTACCGTAATCTCCCTGAAGCCCGTATTTGACGGGCTCCAGGCCTGTTCTTGCGACATTCAGTCACAGGGTGACTTGTAGTTTGAATACCGTCACCCTTCAAAACTGGTTGAAGCGACTCAGGAATCACCTGCAAAATGCCGCGCCCCGCCTGGATTCGGCGGGATCGTGCTGATCGGCCGCCCCAGACGCACCATCCGCAGTGCGCTGGTTTACCAACAAAAGATCACGCAGGAGATTTGACGTGCACATTGGTGTTCCTCTCGAAACGCAGACGGGCGAAACACGGGTTGCTGCAACCCCGGAAACCATCAAGAAACTGATTGGTCAGGGGCATCAGGTTACCGTCCAGAGTGGCGCCGGCATCAATGCCAGCGTTCCGGACAGTGCCTATGAAGCAGTAGGCGCTGCCATTGGCAGCGCAGCCGATGCGTTTGGCGCACAGCTTGTTTTGAAAGTTGTGGCTCCCGACGATAGCGAACTGGCCCAAATCAAGAGCGGCACCATCCTGGTGGGCATGCTCAATCCGTTCAACAACGACATGATCGCCAAGATGGCCGAGCGCGGTATTACCGCATTCGCGCTGGAAGCGGCTCCTCGCACATCGCGGGCACAAAGCCTTGACGTGCTGTCTTCGCAAGCCAACATTGCCGGTTACAAGGCTGTGTTGCTGGCTGCCCATCACTATCCACGCTTCATGCCGATGCTGATGACCGCTGCCGGTACCGTTAAGGCCGCTCGCGTGCTGATTCTCGGAGCAGGTGTTGCCGGGCTGCAGGCCATTGCCACGGCCAAGCGTCTGGGTGCAGTGATTGAAGCCTCGGACGTGCGTCCTGCGGTGAAAGAGCAGATCGAGTCGCTGGGTGCCAAGTTCATCGACGTGCCTTACGAGACCGACGAAGAACGTGAATGTGCTGTCGGTGTAGGTGGCTACGCCCGCCCAATGCCGGCAAGCTGGATGCAACGTCAGGCCCAGGCCGTGCATGAGCGCGCCAAACAGGCCGATATTGTTATCACCACCGCCCTTATTCCAGGACGCAAGGCGCCGACACTGCTCAGCGCCGAGACGGTTGCACAAATGAAACCAGGCTCGGTGGTCATCGACCTGGCAGCGGCTCAAGGCGGCAACTGCCCATTGACTGTCGCTGACCAGGTGGTGGTGGAGCAGGGCGTAACCATCGTCGGCCCGACCAACCTGCCCGCGCAGGTGGGTGCCGATGCTTCGGCCCTCTATGCTCGTAACCTGCTGGACTTCATGAAGCTGCTGTTCGACAAGGACAGTCAGTTGGTGATCAACCTCGAAGACGATATCGTCGCCGCGTGCCTGATGTGCCGCGACGGCCAGATCATCCGCAAGAACGGATAAGGAGCCAGACAATGGAAGACATGCTGATCTCTCACGGCGTCTATAACCTGATCATTTTCGTTCTGGCGATCTATGTCGGTTATCACGTGGTATGGAACGTTACGCCTGCACTGCACACCCCCTTGATGGCGGTTACCAACGCCATCTCCGCCATCGTCATTGTCGGCGCCATGCTGGCCGCCGCCCTGACCGTTACGCCGCTGGGCAAAATCATGGGCACCCTGGCGGTGGCCCTGGCAGCGGTCAACGTATTCGGTGGTTTCCTGGTCACCCGGCGCATGCTGGAGATGTTCAAGAAGAAAGCCGCAAAGGCTGAGGGGAAGCAGTAAACATGAGCATGAACCTGGTAACACTTCTCTACCTTGTCGCCTCGATCTGCTTCATCCAGGCGCTCAAGGGCCTTTCGCATCCGACCACATCGCGACGCGGCAACTTTTTCGGCATGCTTGGCATGGCCTTGGCAGTCATCACCACTGTTGGGCTGATCTACAAACTGGGCGCTGAACTGGCCACTGCCGGTATTGGCTATGTGATTGTCGGCCTGCTGATTGGCGGTACTGCTGGCTCCATCATGGCCAAGCGCGTTGAAATGACCAAGATGCCTGAACTGGTCGCCTTCATGCACAGCATGATTGGTCTGGCTGCGGTGTTCATCGCCATCGCTGCCGTGATCGAGCCACAGTCGCTGGGCATCGTCTCCAGCATCAGCGACCCGATTCCTACCGGTAACCGCCTGGAGCTGTTCCTTGGTGCAGCGATCGGTGCAATCACCTTCTCCGGTTCGGTCATCGCCTTCGGCAAGCTCTCTGGTAAGTACAAGTTCCGCTTGTTCCAAGGCGCGCCTGTACAGTTCAGCGGCCAGCACCAATTAAACCTGGTGCTGGGCTTGGCAACTATCGGCCTGGGCCTGGTCTTTACCTTTACCGGCAGCTACAGCGCTTTTGCCCTGATGCTGATCCTGGCATTCATCATGGGTGTCCTGATCATCATCCCGATCGGTGGCGCCGATATGCCAGTGGTGGTATCGATGCTCAACAGCTACTCGGGCTGGGCGGCAGCTGGTATCGGCTTCTCGCTGAACAACTCGATGCTGATCATTGCAGGCTCGCTGGTAGGCTCGTCGGGTGCCATTCTCTCGTACATCATGTGTAAGGCGATGAACCGTTCGTTCTTCAACGTGATCCTCGGTGGTTTCGGCGGCGCCACAGACAGCGCCGGCCCGGCTGGCTCGCAAGAGTCTCGTCCGGTCAAATCCGGGTCAGCCGATGACGCGACCTTCCTGCTGAGCAACGCCGACACCGTGATCATCGTTCCGGGCTATGGCCTGGCAGTAGCCCGTGCCCAGCACGCGCTCAAGGAGCTCACCGAGAAACTTACCCACAACGGCGTAACAGTTAAGTATGCGATTCACCCGGTAGCTGGACGTATGCCTGGCCATATGAACGTACTGCTGGCGGAAGCCGAAGTGCCCTACGACCAGGTGTTCGAGATGGAGGACATCAACTCCGAGTTCGGCCAGGCCGACGTGGTACTGGTACTGGGCGCCAACGACGTGGTCAACCCGGCAGCCAAGAACGATCCAAAGTCGCCGATCGCCGGGATGCCGATCCTCGAAGCCTTCAAGGCCAAGACCATCATCGTCAACAAGCGCTCCATGGCCAGTGGCTATGCCGGCCTAGATAACGAACTGTTCTACCTGGACAAAACCATGATGGTTTTCGGTGACGCGAAGAAGGTCATCGAAGACATGGTCAAAGCTGTCGATTAAGCTTTTTTCAGGCTGTGACAATTAGCCCCAGCGCGGTATCGGCTGGGGCTTTCTAATGCCCGGCCCACCGACAGAAGGCTTCAATTGGTAGCCCAGCATTCGACCATGGTCGCGGGACGCCGGGACACTAAATCTCTAGACTGCGCATCTAGCTTTAGTAGCCTGAGATAACAATCCATGTACCGTGATCGTATCCGCTTGTCCTCCCTGCACAGCAAGGTTATGAGTGCGGCTGATGCCGCTGGCCTGATCGAGGACGGCATGACCGTCGGCATGAGCGGTTTTACCCGCGCCGGCGAAGCCAAGGCCGTGCCGCATGCACTGGCTGAGCGCGCCAAGCAATCTCCGCTGCAAATCAGCCTGATGACAGGCGCCAGCCTGGGCAACGACCTGGACAAAGAACTGACCGAAGCCGGTGTTCTTGCCCGTCGTATGCCTTTCCAGGTCGACAGCACACTGCGCAAGGCCATCAACGACGGCAAGGTCATGTTCATCGACCAGCACTTGTCCGAGACCGTGGAACAGCTGCGCAACCAGCAGCTGAAGCTGCCAGACATCGCGGTCATCGAAGCCGTTGCAATCACGGAGCAAGGCCACATTGTTCCGACCACGTCGGTGGGCAACTCCGCCAGCTTCGCCATTTTCGCCAAGCAGGTGATCGTCGAGATCAACATGGCCCATAACGCCAACCTGGAAGGCCTGCACGATATCTATATCCCGACTTACCGCCCGACCCGCACACCGATTCCGCTGGTCAAAGTCGATGATCGGATTGGTAGCACCGCCATACCGATCGACCCTGCAAAGATCGTCGGTATCGTCATCACCGAGCAACCAGACTCGCCGTCGACTGTGCTGCCGGCAGATGCAGAAACCCAGGGCATCGCCGACCACCTGATCACCTTCCTCAAGCAGGAAGTTGAAGCAGGGCGCATGACCAACAAGCTGGGTCCATTGCAAGCGGGCATCGGCACCATTGCCAATGCGGTAATGTGCGGTTTGATCGACTCGCCTTTCGAAGACCTGACCATGTACTCCGAAGTACTCCAGGATTCGACTTTCGATCTGATCGATGCAGGCAAGCTCAGCTTTGCCTCGGGTAGCTCCATTACCCTGTCGAGCCGTCGCAATGCCGACGTTTTCGGTAATCTGGAGCGCTACAAGGACAAGCTGGTGCTGCGTCCTCAGGAAATTTCCAACCATCCAGAAGTGGTCCGTCGTCTCGGGATCATCGGCATCAACACTGCCCTGGAGTTTGACCTGTACGGTAACGTCAACTCCACTCACGTCTGCGGTACGCGGATGATGAACGGCATCGGTGGCTCGGGCGACTTCGCACGAAACGCGCACTTGGCAATCTTCGTTACCAAGTCCATTGCCAAAGGTGGTGCGATTTCCAGCGTTGTGCCCATGGTCAGCCACGTGGATCACACCGAGCATGACGTCGACATCCTCGTCACTGAACAAGGTTTGGCCGACTTGCGCGGTTTGGCGCCTCGCGAGCGAGCGCGAGTGATCATCGACAACTGTGTGCACCCGGACTATCGCGAAGCCTTGAATGACTACTTCGCTCGGGCCTGCGAGCGCGGCGGTCATACCCCGCACATCCTGCGCGAAGCCCTGTCCTGGCACGAAAACCTGGAAGAAACCGGGCGTATGCTCGCCAGCTGAAGCTGACTGATCACGGTCGGTGATGCGCAATGCTCACCGGCTGTACAGTTGTAACCCATTAATATTCAAAAACTGTACTACTGTACCGGTACTTTCACCTCGAAAATCCCTCCCAACTGTCTTCACGGTGCGAAAAACGCACTACTTTAGTGCCGACCAGTACAGTTGCGTCTGTTTAGAGTGCAACAGTGCTATAAAACAGTTAACTGGACCATCACAATGAAATCGAACTGTATCTACTGTTATGGACGACAGAGGAGGATCATGGGCACCAGTTAAATCACTACCTAATGCCGCCACAAGCGGAAGGATGACATCATGGAACGTACCCTCAGTTCCGATCTGGTTTTCGAACGTAACAACGAACAATCCAAAGCTGCGCTGCCACTGCGCCTGTTGGCCAACCTGATGCTTTGGCAACGCCGCATCGCCAGCCGCCACCAGTTGGCTCGCCTGGACTCGCGCCTGCTGGCCGACGCTGGTATCAGCGAAGCACAACGCTACGAAGAGCTGAGCAAGCCGTTCTGGCGTTGATGCAGGGCTCGCCGGCCCACAGTCGGCGCCCTCGAATTCTAAAACCCGTCGCAGGTTACTGCCGACGGGTTTTTTCATTCTAAAGCCGCAGAATAGAGCCTTTTACATCAGAACAAGTACAGTTTACTTTTTTTAGAAAACGACAGGTACAGTTGATAAACTTCCTGTTTACCCTGTCCAACTCGCAGTTGCTCATCGCGTGATACGCTTACAGCACCCAGTCTGGGAAATAAGTAGCCCTTCCGACTGAGCGTGCGTCTGACACAACGAACCCGTCTTAAACCAGGAGATTGACCATGTTCCGTACAAGCTTGTTTGGCGCCGCGCTGGTACTTGCTCTGGCTTCCACAGCCAACGCCACCAGCTTCGTTGTCACCACCGATGCCGTCGTTGGTGCTGTTGCAGCCTCCACTGACGCCACTTCCGACGTATCGTCTTCGTTTCGAGACGACAAAATCGTTCGCGCTGCCCGTGACGATGCCGCCAGCTTCGTAGCCAGCCATGGCGAAATCCGCGGCGTTAAGCTGGAAAGTGCATTTGCCCACATTCGCCAGCAGGCCCCAACCCTGCAAGCAAGCGATGCACAATTGGCCCAGGCTATCCTGGCGCTGTGAAATCGCCTGCCCCCGGCTCAGTCATGTAACAACATGCAACGAAGCCGGGGCCCCTGCGCTGGCCCTGACCAGCGCATTGGGATAGCCTTTGCCGCTTGATCCGCCAAGCCCAACGAGACTCATGCGTTATCTGTCATTTCTGTTGTTTGTGCTCTGCTGGACGAGTACAGCCCACGCGCTGGACCTCACTACCAATAATCTTGTCGTCAGCGGTTATGTCACCAGCAAGGTGACCTCGGCGCCCTTCGATCGCAAATTGCTAGTGGACGCGCAAGATGATGCCGCCGCATTTGTTGCCAGCGAAGGCCAGATACACGGCGCTCGACTGCAGGCGGCTTTTGAGCGGCTACGCCTTGCAGACCTTGAACTTCCTGCCGACGACCTTGAACTGGCGCAGGCAATTCTCGTCCAATAAGTAACCCTATTTTTTCGGAGATGCTCCATGCGTAACCCGCTGATTGCCGCCACCCTTGGCCTTATGTTGCTGGCCGATGTGGCCCAGGCACAAACCCTGGTGGCCACCAGCAATATCATCGTTCGTGCATTCGGCCGCTCGATCGACTTCACCTCTGATACAACCACCTCGATCCGTGACTCCAAGGTCGTGCGTGAAGCCCGAGATGACGCCGCCAGTTATGTCGCGAGCAACGGCGAGATCCGCGGCGCCCAACTGGAAGCCGCCTTTGACACCCTGCGCCAACGCGTACCTGATGCACGCCAGGCGAGCGACCAGGATCTGGCTGAAGCCATTCTCGCTCTGTGAAAACCCTGCGCGCCTGGTTGCTCGGTAGCCTGCTAGCGCTACTCACTAGCCCTGTTCTGGCTGATCTACAGCTGCACCTGCAGCCTGAGGGCCTGGAGCCTGCGCAGCAGCGAGCCAGCCAGGCGTTGCTGGATGAAGCGTTGCAAGCCTTGCCGCCCAGTTTCAAGGCACGCCTGGATCGTCGCATCCAGGTCAGTTGGAGTGCGAAAATGCCTGAGGATGCCTATGGCCAGGCATCACTGGTTTCCACGCTTGAGCTCAATAGCCGACTTCTGCCGAGCCTCACTGACGGCAGCGCAGCTACCAGCAAAACCGGGCGCGCACATGGCACTGTGCACCAGGAACTGCTCGCTACGGTGCTCCACGAGCTGACGCACATTTATGACCGTGCGCGCCTGTGGCAGGGCCGTGAGCGACATCTCATCATTCAATGCACGCGGCACGTGAGCAGCCAGGGCAAAGTCGGCCTGCCCGAGGAATGTCGCGGCCAGGCCGAGCGACGCTTCACGCTCAGCGACGACCCACGCCTACTCGACCTGGCCGGCTGGCCGCAATATGTTGGCCGGCGAGGGGAGAGGGAGCAACACAACCGCCAGGTCGCACGCAGCCCTGACGACTATGAATTGAGCAGCCCGAAGGAGTTCATCGCGGTCAACATGGAGTACTTCCTTCTTGACCCGAGTTTCGCCTGTCGACGCCCAGCGCTGCACACCTATCTCAAAACACATTTCGACTGGGCGCCGGAGCATCCGGCGTGCGCACAGGCGCTGCCATTTCTCAATGCCGGAAATGATTTTGCCAAAGCGCCTCTGGGCGAGATTGATCCAGAGCGCGTGTACGCCGTGGATTACCTGCTGGCTGAAGCCAATCAGAACTGGGTCAGTCGCTGGGGACACAGCATGCTACGCCTGGTCATCTGTGCTCCGGGACGCCCGCGTGGCCCTGATTGCCGGCTGGATCTTGACCAGCACTTAGTGCTGTCGTACCGCGCCTTCGTCAATGATGTGCAATTGTCCAGCTGGGATGGCCTGACAGGTGCTTACCCTTCGCGCCTGTTCGTATTGCCCCTGGCTCAGGTCATTGATGAATACACCAAAACCGAGCTGCGCAGCCTGGCCTCAATTCCTCTGAAGTTCGACCGCAATGAGCTGGAAAGCCTGGTTCGCCAAGCGGCGGAGATGCACTGGAGTTATGATGGCAACTACTACTTCCTGTCCAACAACTGCGCGGTGGAAACCCTGAAGTTGCTGCGTAGCGGCACCGCCAACCCGCGCCTTTCAGACCTGGACAGCATCGTGCCCAATGGTTTGCTGGAAGTTTTGCAAGGACGCGGGCTGGCCGATGTCAGCGTCCTCGATGATCCACGCGAGGCTTTGCGCCTAGGATATCGCTTCGACTCCTACCGCGACCGTTATCAGGCCATGTTCCTGGTATTGAAGCAGCACTTGCCCATCCCCCAGGACAGCGTCGAAGGCTGGCTGGAACAATCAGCCGAACAACGCAGGCAATGGTTCGCCAAGGCTGACCTGCGCACCAGCGCAGCACTGCTCCTGCTGGAACAGGCAAGCCTGCGCAAGCAGTTGCTGCTGGCTCAGGATGAAGTCAAGCAACGTTACCTGACCGGGCGCGCCGAGAACGATGCCAGCGTCAGCAAGGCCAATGGCACGCTGCAACAGATTCTCGCCAACAGTGGATTTCTCAGCCGGCCCGCGGAGCTCTTGGGAAGTAGTGGCTACGGATTACCGCAAGCAAGTGAACGCAAGCAACTGATCAGCGAGTCCAGCCAACGGCAAAAGCAGTTGCAATCACTCAGTGCCGAACTGGACAAAGAAGTACGTGCGCTTCTTGGCCCAGCCCGGGCCGCAGAAATTGCCGCAGTCGAAGCGAACATCAAGCAGGTTGGAGAGCACCTGCGTGCTCTGCACAAAGCCGCCGGAGGGTTGCAGCTACCGTGAGGGCTCCAAACTAAAGAGTTTCCTCTGGCTCGCCGGGTAAATGCTCATCCAACTGCAGCCAGGGTAGGCGACTGCTGGTCCAGATATGCCGACTGGGCCGGGCCACTTCAGGCTGGTCCAGCGTGGCTATTGTGATGTCGATAGTTTCCGGGCTCAGATCCGTGCTCAGCGCCACATGAGCACCGCACCGACTGCAGAAATACCGCACGCAGCTAGGTGATGAGTCATAGCACTGCGGGGTCCCGCTCAACCACTGGAAATCAGCGCAGGGCAAGGTTGCCCAGGTTACCAGCAGCCCACCGCTCACCCGTCGACACACCGAACAATGGCAGTGTGCAACGTCGATTAATGGCCCCCGAACCTGGTAGCGCAGGGCCCCGCAATGACAGCCACCTTCATGCATGTCGCGCATCGCAACTCCCTCTCCCTTCAATCTATTGCCAACAATGCACCTCTCGTCGTCTTTGAGCCAGCGAAAGCTGGCTGAAAGCTTGCCGACTTAGGATTGCCTCCACCACCGGCACAGACCGGTCAGCCAGGGTATCTGACGTCCAGTACAGCGCCCGGCCCAATTAACAACAACAATGGTGATTCTGATGTCTGCTTACAACCGCCACCCCGCCGTATTTCCCCCGCTACTCCACGCACTGCGCCTCGCGCGCTGACCCGCCCGACCCGTTCCCTATTCGACGCGATACGCCTGGAGTACTCCCATGCTGACCTTCCTCGGCTTTGCCATGGTCATCACCTTCATGTACCTGATCATGACCAAGCGCCTGTCGGCCTTGATTGCCCTCATTCTGGTACCGATCCTGTTCGCCTTGTTCGGCGGTTTCTCGGGCGATATCGGCCCAATGATGCTGCAAGGTATTACCAAGCTTGCCCCTACCGGGGTGATGCTGATGTTCGCCATTCTATATTTCGGACTGATGATCGATTCCGGGTTATTTGACCCGGCAGTGCGTAAGATCCTCAAAATGGTCAAAGGTGACCCGCTGAAGGTCTCGGTAGGCACCGCGGTGCTGGCACTGGTTGTGTCGCTGGATGGCGATGGCGCCACCACCTACATGATCTGCGTGGCCGCCATGCTGCCGCTGTACAGCCGCCTGGGCATGAGTCCTCGAATTATGGCTGGTTTGATCATCCTCGCCGGAGGGGTGATGAACATGACCCCCTGGGGGGGGCCGACCGCCCGCGCCGCCAGCGCCCTGCATGTCGACCCGTCGGATATTTTCGTGCCGATGATTCCGGCCATGCTCTTCGGCGTGGTCGCCATCCTGGCGATTGCTTATATGTACGGTAAACGTGAGCGTGCACGCCTCGGTGAACTGCACCTTCCAGGCGATGAAATCGATCACAGTGAGATCAGTGTTTCGCAGTTCCCGGACGCCCGTCGACCCAAAATGATCTGGTTCAATGGCGCACTGACCGCGGCATTGATGGTGACGCTGGTAGCGGGTCTTTTGCCGCTTCCCGTGTTGTTCATGGTGGCCTTCAGTATCGCCATGATCGCCAACTACCCTTGCCTGCAGATGCAGAAGGATCGGGTCGCTGCACACTCCGGCAGTGTGCTGGCTGTGGTCGGGTTGATCTTCGCCGCGGGTATCTTCACCGGCATTCTCTCCGGTACCGGCATGGTCGAAGCCATGTCCAAGAGCTTGCTGGCAGTAATTCCAGACGCGCTGGGCCCCTACCTAGCGGTAATTACAGCAATTGTCAGTATGCCGTTCACGTTCTTCATGTCCAACGACGCCTTCTATTACGGCGTGCTGCCAGTACTGGCAGAAGCAGCCAGCCACTACGGCATCTCGCCTGTGGAAATGGCTCGCGCGTCGATCGTCGGCCAACCGGTACACCTGCTCAGTCCGCTGGTACCCTCTACTTATCTGTTGGTGGCTCTGGCCGGGATCGAGTTCGGCGATCATCAGCGCTTCACCCTGAAGTGGGCAGTGCTGGTTTGCCTGTGCATAATGCTCGCCGCGCTGCTTCTGGGAACATTCCCACTGTTCAGCAGCCTATAAACCGTAGACTTATCCAACCGTAGTGGCGCCTTTGCCCAGGCGCCCTGCATCAATCGCTCGAAGGAATACACATGGAATGGCTGACCAGCCCAGAAATCTGGGTTGCCTTTTTTACCTTGACGGCTCTTGAGATCGTTCTCGGCATCGACAACATCATCATGATCTCGATCCTGGTCAGCCGTATGCCCAAGCATATGCAGCAGCGCACCCGGATTTTCGGTCTGGCCCTGGCAATGGTCACGCGTATCCTTCTGCTGCTGTCGATTACCTGGGTAATGCGCCTCACCGCCGACCTGTTCGTGGTGATGGGCCACGGTATTTCCGGTCGCGACCTGATTCTGTTCTTTGGTGGCCTGTTCCTGCTGTGGAAAAGCTCTCAGGAGATCTACCACGGCCTCGAAGGCGAAGATGAGACCCACGACGAACCTACCGGCAAAGGCGGCAAGTTCCTTTACACAATTATCCAGATCGCGATCATCGACATCGTCTTCTCCCTGGACTCGGTGATCACTGCTGTGGGCATGGTCTCGCACGTTCCGGTGATGATCGCCGCAATTGTCGTAGCGGTGTTGGTAATGATGCTGTGCGCCGGCGCTATCAGTAACTTCATCGACAAGCACCCTTCCTTGAAAATGCTCGCCCTGTCGTTCCTGATTGTGGTCGGTACGGTGCTGATCGCCGAAGCCTTCGAAGTGCATGTACCGAAAGGTTACGTATACTTCGCCATGGCTTTCTCTCTGGCAGTCGAAGCCGTCAACATCAAGATGCGTTCGGCCATGGCTCGGAAGAAAAACCAGGAGCAAGGCGACCCGGTGAAACTTCGCAAGGATATTCCAGGTCAGTAAACCTGGGGTGTTTTGATCAAAGGGCCTGCGGGCCCTTTTTTCATTTGTTTTCATGACGCTTTTGTTTCAAAGCCTGTGCAGGCTATGCGATGCTGGCGTCAGACCGTCGGACCGACTAAAGCTTAAGTGAGCACTGGTAAAAACCGCCTGCGATCAGGCCGGGCTCACGGCTCTATCCATTTTGCCCCACTGGGGCACGCTCAACAGGGGGCCTGTTAAATGCTGACCCTGCTCAATCTGCTTTCCGCTGTAGCGCTGTTGATCTGGGGCACGCACATTGTGCGGACTGGAATCCTGCGGGTGTACGGCTCCAACCTGCGACGCGTTCTGAGCCAGAACATGTCCAAGCGGCCGCTGGCGTTCGTTGCCGGCATTCTGGTTACCGCCATGGTCCAGAGCAGTAATGCCACGGCGATGCTAGTAACCTCCTTTGTGGGGCAAGGATTGATGACCTTGACCCCGGCGCTGGCGATCATGCTCGGCGCCGATGTCGGTACAGCGCTGATGGCGCGAGTGCTGACCTTTGACTTGTCATGGCTGTCACCGCTACTGATTTTCCTCGGGGTGATCTTTTTTCTGTCCCGCAAGCAAACCCGTGCCGGACAACTAGGTCGCGTCGGTATTGGCCTGGGCCTGATCATCCTCGCCCTGCAACTGATCGTCGAGGCTGCCGCGCCCATTACCCAGGCTCAGGGCGTAAAGGTACTGTTCGCTTCACTGACCGGTGACATTCTTCTCGACGCTTTGGTCGGTGCCCTGTTTGCACTTGTTTCTTACTCAAGTCTGGCCGCTGTGCTCCTCACCGCGACCCTGGCTGGCGCTGAACTGATCAGCCTTCCGGTTGCCATCGGCCTGGTGATTGGCGCCAACATCGGCAGTGGTTTGTTGGCATTCCTCAGTACCAGCATGCAGAACGCAGCCGGACGGCAAGTGGCCTTGGGCAGTTTGTTGTACAAGTTGATCGGCCTGATTCTGATCATCCCGGTACTTGATCCACTGGTGCACTGGATGGATACGCTGAACTTCAGCGCCCAAGAGCTAGTGATTGGCTTCCATCTCCTTTACAACAGCCTGCGTTGCCTGATCATGCTGCCAACGGTCACCCCCATGGGACGACTCTGCAGTTGGTTATTGCCCGAGCGGGCAGAGACCAATGGTCGGGCCAAGCCGCGCCATCTCGATCCCGCTGCACTGGGAACCCCCAGCCTGGCCCTGGCCAACGCTGTGCGTGAAACCCTGCGCGTGGGTGATTTGATCGATAACATGCTTGATGCCATGCAGGGCGTACTGCTGGGTACTCACACAGCAATGACTCAACAAGTGCGCGGCTTGGCCGAAGACGTCGAAGCCCTCAACAATGCGATCAAACTGTACCTGGCGCAGATGCCCCGAGAGGACCTCAGCGATCAGGACAGCAAGCGCTGGGCAGAAATCATCGAACTGGCAATCAACCTCAAGCTGGCCAGCGACCTGATCGAACGAATGCTGCGCAAGGTACAGCAGCAGAAAACTTCCCAGCGCCGGGAATTCTCCGACGTCGGCCTGGAAGAGTTGACCGGGCTGCATAGCCAATTACTGGCCAACCTGCGCTTGGGGCTGTCGGTATTTCTCAGCGCCGACCCGGAGAGTGCTCGGCAACTGTTGCGGGAGAAACGCCGCTTCAGAGCACAAGAGCGACGCCTGGCCCACGCCCATGTAAGCCGACTGCAACGTAAAGTGCTGCAAAGTATCGAAACCAGCGCCTTGCACCTGGAACTGATTGCCGATATGAAACGATTGAACTCCTTGTTCTGCAGCAGTGCCTATGTGGTATTGGGTGGATCCGATACCGGCGGTCTACTGCTAGACAGCGTGCCTGATGATGCCCACTCACCTTGACCCTCACCTAGAACGCCCGCAAGGAAGCTCACCATGCGTTGCCTGATTTTCCTGTGCCTGCTATTAGGCGCCTTGCCCAGCTTTGCCCTCGACCGCTCGCAGGTCGAAGGCTACTTGCTGCCCAATGGCCTGCAGGTGTTGCTTAAATCGGGATATGAACGCAACCATGTGTCGATCCGCCTGGTTGTGGGAGTCGGCTTTGACGACTTTCCCTGCGAACAGCAAGAACTACCGCATCTGCTCGAGCACCTGCTGTTCAGTGGCCTGGACAACACGGGTGAAGGCGGCTTGGAAGCCCGCATGCAGGCTTTGGGCGGTGAGTGGAACGCTTATACCAGCAGTGCTGACACCACCTTCGTTATCGAAGCACCTGCGCGCAACCAACGTAAAGTGCTCGACCTGCTACTTGCAGTGATCAAGGACACCGAGATCGATGAGAAATCCCTGGCGCTGTCGAAAAAGATCGTAGAGCGCGAAGACGGTGGACACTATTCTCACCTGCAGCGCTGGCTGGATCGCCAGGATCTGGGCCACCGCGCAAGCGATCAACTCGCGGTGGAGCTGGGGCTCAAATGTGCAGAGCGCTCAGCCGTTGCTGACATGACGCTGGAACAAGTCAATGACGTCCGCCAGCACTGGTACGCCGCTAACAATATGAGCCTGATCATAGTCGGCGGCCTGGATCGCTTGCTGCCGGCCTATCTGGAACGGACCTACGGCGAACTCGACCCGGCTGAGCCTGGCGAGCGTCGAGCCCTTGACGGAGTTGTTCACAAAGCTGAAGCACGCCGCGAGCTGACCCGTGGCTGGCTCGGCGACAGCGCCCGCCTGCACTGGATGTTCCTGGAGCCGGTGCTGGACAACGATCACGGCCAGACTTACGACTTGTTGCAGCGTTACCTGGACTGGACGCTCTACGAAGAATTGCGCCTCAAGCACGGGCTGTCATACGGGCCGTTCAGTCAACGAGAAAGCTTTGGCGACACGGGAATAATGAGCCTCAATGCCGACCTGGATCGAGCCGACATCAAGGAGGCCGAGCAAGCGTTGGGCGACATGCTTGAGGGCTTGCGCAAGGACGGCCTGGATCCGGCGACCTTTGAACGCGTCAAGCAAGCCGCAATTGACCGCGAGGCCTGGACCACACAAGGTAACGCAGCGCTGGCCGATTACTATTGGGGGGCGCTCAACGATTACCTTGACGGACGCTTTGCCGATCCTGTGCGCTCAATGCGCCGGGTCAGCCTGGAAGACGCTAACAAGGCCTTGCGCCAGCTACTGGCCGAGCCTGGCTATGTGCGTGTTGAGCAACCCATGTTCAGTTATGACGAGTTGTACGGGCTGATTGCTCTTGGACTGGGTGTAATACTCGCTGGCGGCCTGATTCTGGGGCGGCGACGGCTCCCCTGACTTCATCGCCGCCGTGGCCGGAAAATGCCGGCCTTGGCTGGCGATAGAGACCCGCCTGAAACACAAACAGGAGTATCCTGTGCAGGTTTAAACCCAACCCCTGCGAACACCTTCATGCCTCTCTATCTTCAGCGCTTGATCGAATTGATCAAGCGCTACCCCGGCGTCATCGCTCTCGGCGGCTTTATCTCCGGTATTGCCAGTTTCATTCTGGTCGACCGTCAGGAAAGTCTGGCCAGCTGGATCGCCATCGTGATGCTGATCAGTTGGATATGGCTGATGATGGAAAACACCTTTACCAAGGTGTTCGCCAAGGTGTTCAAGCGCGAGATACCGCAGCCGTTGCTGCGCTATGCCACACAGATGATCCACCAGGAAAGTCTGTTCTTCGTCTTGCCGTTCTTTTTCGTCACCACCACCTGGAACAGTGGTCAGCTCGTGTTTACCGGGTTGCTCGGCGCCGCAGGACTGATATCGATCGTCGACCCTCTCTATTACAAATGGCTGGCGCCACGACGCTGGCTGTTCCTCGCACTGCACACCCTGACCTTGTTCGCGGCGCTACTCACTGCGCTACCGATCATTCTGCATCTGACCACCTCGCAAAGCTTCAAGCTGGCGCTGGTGATTGCCATGCTGCTTTCCTTCCCAAGCCTGGCCAGCAGCTTCCCCATCAACCACTGGCGACGCGGCGTAATGCTGGTGGTCATAACGCTTGCCGTAGGCGCCAGCGGCTGGATGATGCGCTCCTGGGTGCCGCCGGCAACCTTGTGGATGACCGAAGTAGCTGTCAGTACCCAACTGGAAAACCGCACGCCCGGGAACAGTTTGAGTGAGGTAACAGCCAGCCAGATCCGCGCAGGGCTATACGCATTCACGTCCATCAATGCTCCGCGCGGGCTGAACGAGCGGATTTATCACGTCTGGCAATTCGACGGTAAAGAAGTCGACCGTATTGCCCTGGACATCCATGGCGGTCGTAAAGAAGGCTACCGCGCCTGGACACACAAGCAGAACTTCCCCGCCAATCCAGTGGGACGATGGCAGGTGAGGGTACTGACCGAAGATGGTCAGGTCATCGGTGTTCTGCGCTTCAGTGTGGTTGACGATGGTCAAGCACCCAAAGGCGAGTAACGCTATGCTCTGAGGTTGCGATACGTCAGTCGGAATGCATGGAGCCTATGACTACACAAGCCAGCGCAACTCTGGACACCTCGAGCAATCCGCCGTGCCTACGGATTGCCGGTGACTGGACACTGGCCAATTACGCCAGCCTCAAGCGCACCAGCGATGATCTGATCGGCCACTATGACCAGAGCACCGAGGTCGACCTCCAACAGCTTGGTCGCCTGGATACCGCGGGCGCGTCTCTGTTGGTAGAGCTGCTCGGGGCCGACCGGCTGTCGCGGCTGACCGCAACGGCACAATTGCCCGACGCCAGCCGCGCGTTGCTGCAGACTGTGTACTGCTCGGTGCAAGACTTCTGCATCCCGCAGAAACAGCCGGAACAGTCGATAATGATCCAGCTGCTCAGCCGCATCGGCTGCGCAGTCAATACCCTCTGGCAGGACACCCTGCAAGTGCTGGGCTTTGTCGGCTTGATTCTGCAGACCCTGGTATCGCGCCTGATTCAGCCTCGGCGTTGGCGGGTCACCGCGGTGGTAGCGCACATCGAGCAAACCGGTCTGGACGCTGCACCCATCGTTGCCTTGCTGACTTTTCTGGTTGGCGCCGTCGTGGCCTTCCTCGGTGCCACAGTATTGGCCGGATTTGGCGCCAGCATCTTCACTGTGGACCTGGTTGCATTCTCCTTCCTGCGTGAATTCGGCGTCCTACTGACAGCAATTCTTATGGCTGGCCGAACCGCCAGTGCGTTTACTGCGCAGATCGGTTCAATGAAGGCCAATGAGGAAATTGATGCCATTCGCACCCTGGGCCTGGATCCGGTCGAACTGCTCGTCGTGCCCCGAGTGCTGGCACTCCTGATTGCTTTACCACTGCTTACCTTCCTCGCCATGCTCTGCGGCATGGTTGGCGGCGCGGTGGTGTGTGCGCTGTCGCTGGACATTTCCCCGGCCATGTTCCTGTCATTGCTGCAAAGCGACATTGGTGTCCAGCATTTCCTGGTCGGCCTCGCCAAGGCGCCATTCTTTGCCTTCCTGATCGCGTCCATTGGCTGCCTGGAAGGCTTCAAGGTCAGCGGCAGCGCCGAGTCGGTAGGCGCTCACACCACCTCCAGTGTGGTGCAGTCGATTTTCGTGGTGATCGTTCTGGATGCAGTGGCTGCGCTGTTCTTCATGGAGATGGGCTGGTGAGTCAGACAACCCCCAATAATCGCGAGGTGGTGATCGAGGCGCGCGGGATTTGTAACCGCTTCGGCACCCAGAGCGTGCACGAACAACTCGACCTGGACCTGTTTCGCGGCGAGATACTGGCTGTGGTGGGTGGTTCCGGCAGTGGCAAATCAGTGCTGTTGCGGAGCATCATCGGCTTGCGCCGCCCCAACGAGGGAAAGATAAAAGTGTTCGGCCAAGAACTCAGCGGCCTGAACGATGATCAGCGCTCAAAGGTTGAACGACGCTTTGGGGTGTTGTTTCAGAAGGGTGCCTTGTTCTCTTCCCTGACCGTCACCGAAAACGTCGCCTTGCCACTGATCGAGCATGCAGGCCTGTCACGTGCCGACGCCGAGCACCTGGCTGGGGTCAAGCTGGCCCTGGCCGGTTTGCCGATATCCGCCGCCGACAAATATCCCTCGTCCTTGTCCGGCGGCATGATCAAACGCGCAGCGCTGGCCCGAGCCTTGGCCCTGGATCCGGATATCCTGTTTCTCGATGAGCCCACCGCGGGCCTGGACCCAATCGGCGCAGCGGCGTTCGATCAATTGATTCTTACCCTGCGCGACGCCTTGGGTTTGAGTGTGTTCCTGATCACCCATGATCTGGATACCCTCTACACGATCACCGACCGGGTGGCGGTGCTATCGCAGAAGAAAGTACTGGTCGCAGGTCCGATTGCCCAGGTCGAAGACACCGACGACGCCTGGATTCACGACTATTTTCATGGCCCTCGCGGCCGTGCGGCGTATGTGGCCGCCTCAGCAGCAAAGGAGCGCTGAAATGGAAACCCGTGCACATCACGTGCTGATCGGCCTGGTCACGGTCATTGTGGTCGCCGGCGCCATGCTGTTTGGCCTATGGCTGACCAAGTCCAGCGTCGACGCCACTTTCAAGGATTACGAGGTGGTCTTCAACGAAGCGGTGTCGGGTTTGTCCCGGGGCAGCTCGGTACAGTACAGCGGTATCAAGGTGGGGGATGTCACCAGTTTGCGTCTTGATCCCAACGATCCTCGCCGAGTGTTGGCTCAGGTGCGCTTGAGCGCCGATACGCCGGTAAAGGAAGACACCAAGGCGAAACTGACCTTGACCGGCATTACCGGTACTTCGTTCATCCAGCTCAGCGGCGGTACACCACATAGTCCCGAGCTCAAGGGCAAGGATGGCAAGCTGCCAGTGATCGTTGCGTCGCCATCACCTATTGCTCGCCTGCTGGATGACGGCAGTGATCTGCTGACCAACATCAACATGCTGGTGCACAACGCTAACAAGCTGTTTTCCGAAGACAACGCCGCCAGCCTGACCAACACCTTGAATCATCTTGAGCAAACCACTGCTGCATTCAGCGAACAGCGTGGCGATATTCGTACCGCGATTCAGCAATTGGCCCAGATCGGCAGCCAAGCCAGCTCCATGCTTGAGCAGACCAGCGAACTGATGCGCAATGCCAATGGCCTGCTGAGCAACCAGGGCAAGCAGGCCTTCGGCAGCGCGGAACAGGCCATGCAGTCGCTGGCGCAAAGCACTGCGACCATCAATAGCCTGATCAACGACAACCGTGAAGCGCTGGATGGCGGCGCACAGGGGCTCAACCAACTGGCGCCTGCCATTCGCGAACTGCGCGAGACCCTCAATTCGTTGAAAGCTATCTCCCAGCGCCTGGAAGCCAACCCCAGCGGTTACCTGCTTGGCCGTGACACCAACAAGGAGTTCACCCCATGAGTCGCACCTGCCGCTACCTGGCCCTGGCTGTGGCGCTGAGCCTGGGCAGTGCCTGCTCGATCCTGCCCAAACCGGAGCCTGCCGATGTCTACCGCCTGCCGTTGCTACAAGTCACTCAGCCAGCGCCAGCGAGCAGTGCAGCGAACTGGTCGCTGCGCCTGAACAAGCCCTTGGCCAGTGATGCCCTGAACAACCCGAAAATTGCCGTGGCGCCACAGGGTGATTTGATCAGTCACTATAAGGGGGCACGCTGGAGTGATCCGGCGCCCCTGCTGCTGCGCAACCGCATGCTCGATGCCTTCCAAAGTGATGGTCGCGTGCCGCGCCTCAGTGCCGACGACAGCAACCTGCAGGCTGACTATGAGTTGGCGGGTGAGCTCCAGGCATTCCAGAGCGAATACCGTGCCGAGGGACTGATGGTGGTGATCCGCTACGACGCACGCCTGGTGCAAGGGCGCGACCAGCGCATCCTTGCCAGCCGACGCTTTGAAGTGCACCAGCCGCTTAGCGACAAGGATGTACCAGCAGTGGTCAGCGGCTTTGGCGCTGCCAGTGACAGGTTAATGGCGCAACTGGTCGACTGGACCTTGGCCCAGGCCAACCGAGCGCAGGTTCAGGCGAAGAACCAGTAGCAGACGCAGATAGCCGCGATGACCCCGGACAACTCGGCAAGCAAGGCGCAGCCCACCGCGTGGCGGGCACGCTGAATGCCGACAGCGCCAAAGTAGACTGCCAGTACATAGAAGGTGGTCTCTGTGCTGCCCTGGATAGTTGCGGCCACCAGTGCCGGAAAGCTGTCGACGCCGTGGGTCTGCATGGTTTCGATCAACATCGCCCGAGCGGCACTGCCAGAGAAGGGCTTGACCAGTGCAGTCGGCAAGCCTTCGACAAAGCGCGTATCCATACCCAGCCACTCAACCACATGCCGAATGCCATCCAGACTCAGCTCCAGGGCCCCTGAAGCGCGCAGTACGCCGACTGCGCAGAGCATGGCAACCAGATAGGGCAGCAGGCTTTTGGCAACGTCAAAACCCTCCTTGGCGCCTTCCACAAAGGTTTCATACACCTTCACCCGCTTGAACGCACCAATCACCAGAAACAGGATGATCAAGCCGAACAAGGTCAGGTTGCCCAGGATCGACGACAGCCCGGCCAAGGCGGTGGCCGAAAGGGTGCCGAGAAAAGCCATGAAGCCGCCCAGTATCAGGGCGCCAGGAATCAGATAAGCCAGGACTACCGGGTCCCAAAGACGCAGGCGTTGCATCACCGCGACCGAAAGCAGACCCACCAGGGTCGAAGCACTGGTCGCCAGCAGGATTGGCAGAAATACCAGGGTTGGATCGGTGGCGCCTTGCTGGGCGCGGTACATAAAGATAGTCACCGGCAGCAATGTCAGGGAAGACGCATTGAGCACCAGGAAAAGAATTTGCGCGTTGCTAGCCGTAGTCGAGCTGGGGTTGAGCTCCTGCAGAGCGCGCATGGCTTTCAGGCCAATGGGTGTGGCGGCGTTGTCCAGGCCCAGGCCATTGGCGGCGAAGTTCAAGGTAATCAAGCCCAGTGCTGGATGGCCGGGTGGAACTTCGGGCATCAGACGGGCGAAGAGCGGGCCGAGAACCTTGGCCAACCAATCGACAATGCCTGCCTTTTCGGCAATCTTCAGAAAGCCCAGCCAGAGGGTCAAGGTGCCGAACAGCAAGACCATGACTTCAACCGACAGTTTGGCCATGGCGAAAATGCTCTCAACCATTGCGGCAAAGATCCCGGCATTGCCACCTATCAGCCATTGCGCCAGCGCTGAGACGGCTGCGACCAAGAAAAAACCAAGCCAAAGGCCGTTGAGCATCCGTTGTTCCCCCACAAAGTTGCGACGAATGATAACGGCAGAGGTCGAGCAATGCACCGCTGCAAGATGGTTGAAAGCCGATCAGGGATCTGGGCAAGGCCTACAAAGAAAAAGCCCCGACCAGGTCGGGGCTCATTCAGTCAGCCAGGCGATGTCTCAATCGTTGGCCGTCTTACCAGCAGGCACCGCTTCTTTGCTGCGCCAGTGCGGCAGCGAGTTCCAGTAGCGCTGACCTTTGGCGTCGTCGTACATGCCTTCCCAGCGTGCGATAACCAGCACAGCCAGGGCGTTACCGATCACGTTCAGTGCGGTACGGGCCATGTCCATGACACGGTCGACACCGGCGATGAATGCCAGGCCTTCCAGCGGGATACCAACGCTGCCCAGGGTGGCCAACAGAACCACGAAGGAAACACCCGGTACACCGGCGATGCCCTTGGAGGTAACCATCAGGGTCAGAACCAGCAGCAACTGCTGGCTGATCGACAGGTCGATGCCATACAGCTGGGCAATGAAGATGGCCGCGATGCTCTGGTACAAGGTAGAGCCGTCGAGGTTGAACGAATAACCGGTCGGAACCACGAAGCTGCAGATGGCTTTCGGCGCACCGTAGGCTTCCATCTTCTCGATCACTCGCGGCAGCACGGTTTCGGAGCTGGCGGTGGAGTAGGCCAGGACCAACTCATCCTTGAAGATACGCATCAGCTTGATCACCGAGAAGCCAAACAGGCGGGCGATCAGGCCAAGGACCATGAAGGCGAAGAAGGCGATGGCGAAGTACACCAGCAGCACCAGCTTGGCCAACGGCAACAGCGAGGCAAAGCCGAAGTTGGCGACGGTCACGGCGATCAACGCGAATACACCGATTGGCGCGTAGTTCATGATCATGTGAGTGACCTTGAACATGGCTTCGGAGACGCCCTGGAAGGTTTTCACCAACGGGTCGCGGATGTCTGCCTGCAGGCTCGACAAACCAAGGCCAAACAATACCGAGAAGAAGATGATCGGCAGCATTTCGCCACGCATCAGCGCTGCGAAGATGTTCGACGGAATCAGGTTGAGGATCGTCTCGATGAACGCGTGTTCATGCTGAACCTCGGCCGCGGTCGCCTGATATTTGGAGATATCGACGGTACCGAGGGTACTCATGTCGATACCTGCACCCGGGTGGAACAGGTTAGCCAGAACCAGACCCACCACGATCGCGATGGTCGTGACCACCTCGAAGTAAATAATGGTCTTCAGACCGATACTGCCCAACTTTTTCGCGTCGCCTACCCCGGCGATACCCACAATCAGTGACGAGATCACGATTGGGATGACGATCATCTTGATCAGGCGAATGAAGATGTCCCCAGCAGGTTGCAGGACGTTACTGATCCACCATGCCTTTTCTGCACTGAAATGATTCAGTAAAGCGCCGATCGCAATCCCCAGTACCAGACCGATGAGGATCTGCCAGGCGAGGCTTAGCTTTGCCTTCTTCATGTCGTTACCTTTTCTTCAAGTGGACACGGGCGTCTGACAAACAACCGCGACCTAGACCTGCTCAAGCGTCATTTTGATCGTGAATGGTTATTGGCAGATGACTCCGTAGAAGGTCACCGCAGGCGAGCGTAGGAACGTTCGGCCCAGCGAAAAAAGGCGCAACTATTCCCACGTGAGGGGGGGGCGTCTAATGCCGTAAACGACTACCCTATGCCGAATCGGCATGATCCTTTTACGCCAAAACGAGCGTCCCAGAGGGCTTTTTAGCGAGCGTTCGGAAATCCGACGATGGCCAAAGCGCCACATTTCGGCAGATTTAGACGTATCCTCCTGAGTGGAAAACACGGTTGTTCGACAATCCGAATGCGTGAAAGCACCTCGATCAAGCACCCCTGGCGGGGTGAAAAAATATCGATGTACGGTCGCATGAAAATGTGCCTACGCACGTCTGGCGGGAAAGCTTGGGAAAATAGATAGCTAACGATCAATGCTCACAGCGATACGGAAGCTCGATCAAACACCTTGCCTGAAAAGCAGTTGTTCGACCTGAGACTTCCGCTATCGCTTCACCTGACCCGGCCCTCGTCGGAGGCACTCCCTGTACCCCTAGGCCTCTCCGATCCTGAAACAATCAAAGCTGCCCGGCCCCTTGGTCATGCGCCTGCCGTCCTCGGGCGGACGCAACATAGAAGCGTGAAACAGAAAAAGGTTCAGCTTCTATATATGTACGTAAATGGCGACGCCACTCAGTACCTGCGTTTATTCAACCTCTACCACGACGACCAAAGAAGAAGGAGGCTATGAACAGCACCAGGAATACGA
Organism: Pseudomonas sp. DG56-2; assembly: GCF_004803755.1. Taxonomy (NCBI): domain Bacteria; kingdom Pseudomonadati; phylum Pseudomonadota; class Gammaproteobacteria; order Pseudomonadales; family Pseudomonadaceae; genus Pseudomonas; species Pseudomonas sp. DG56-2. The sequence goes on along the minus strand of NZ_CP032311.1, from coordinate 90,776 downwards.
TGAACAGAATCTTCGCAATACCGGTAGCGGCGCCCGCGATACCACCGAAGCCCAACACTGCAGCGACAATGGCGATAATCAGAAAGGTGATAGCCCAACTCAACATGGTGATTCTCCTTACCGTTCTTGAAATAAATCCTCGGACAATGCTTAGAACACCCAACGATCACGCGGTGTAGTGGTATCCACCGAGGCGGCACTCGCGGCCTGCGGCCGAGATTGCATAAGCATCGGAGGGTTAGCCACCGGCGCCTTGATTACCAAGGCGGCTCGAACTGCTATCTCGTGAGCACTCTGTACGACTTGCCAGTTGTGATAGAGCTGGCCAGCAATGAGGGTTAGCAGCAGCGTCAAACTGAGGAGCAGTCCCTGGCGCAATTGATGTGGCGATAGTTGCACTAAGGTGGCGGTGTGGCGGTTCATGCCGTGCTCCTCCTGCTGCATTCATTGTTGTCTTGCAGTAGTTATTGCAGAGTGCATGCCAGTCACCGCTTTAATATATTTTCTATATAAATCAATAAGTTAAAAAATAAAGACGAATTATTTGGTGCGTATCCTGCACGATGCCCGTTGGGCGACCGTGCGATTTGCATGATTAACCTGAGACTTTGCTGGCGATCTTGAGCATGTCTGCGTCAACACCTCGTACGCCGCGAATTTGCCGTGCCACTTCCACCGCAATGGTTTTCTGTTCACTGCTGACTACCTCGCCAGACAGGCGCACGACGCCATCTTGGGTGGCAACCTTAATATTCGGGCCGTCGAGGTTTCGGCTGTACATGAAGCTGGTCTGAATCTTGTCATTGATCCAGGCATCACTAAGCTGTGGGTCGATCCGTACCTGTTGCTGTTCTTCTCGCAGCTTGGCCATATCAGCGGCGCTCAGGCTGATCAGGTTATTGACCAGAAACACCCCCTCTGTGGACCCCGCCAGAACGCCCGCCAGTTCCTTGGCCTCAGCGCTGTTCACCTGGCCTCGCAAGGTCACCACGCCGTCGCGGCTTTCCACTTCTATAGGTACCGCCTGGGTATGGGTACTCCACAGCAAGCGTGCCTGAATGACTGAAGCCAGCGTCGCGTCCTCCAAGCGCTGGGCGTAAGCACGTCGCTCCAGAGGCTGCTCGACCAGCTCGGCATTCACCCGCAGTTGGTTCTCAACGCTGTCGATACCGCGGGTCGCCAGGGCAACTTGCTCGGCCAGATGCCGCTCGACTTGGTTTTCGACTTCGCCCTGTAAATACGCGGTTTTTCCTTCAACCCGCACTTCTATCTTGTAGGGATTGAGCAGCCGATTCAGTGCCAGCGCAGTTTGCAGCCCGCCCTCCAACCGCGCTTGGTGAGCGGGCGTAGGGAGGGATTCGGCGGCAGAAGCAGCCAGCGGTAGCGAAAGCAACATGGCAGCAGCAACTGCCAGTCGGTATGGAGCAGCCATGGGAAAACCTCCTACAGAGCACAAACCAGTTGGACAGCTGTGTGCGCCGCAAGGTCCTACAAAGGAGATCACTCTAAAGTTTTCAATGAGTTAGATATGTGGATGGACAGGAGCTACCATGCAGTGATCGGAATAAATCAGAGAAAGGCATGCAACTTGCCCGATTTCTCCGGCACTAAGTAAAGATCAATCTAAAAGGAGCGTAGGAAATGGAGTCAGCCCAGGAACATCAAGGCCGTATCCTGTTGGTGGACGACGAATCTGCCATTCTGCGTACCTTCCGATATTGCCTTGAAGATGAAGGCTACAGCGTGGCCACCGCCACCAGCGCGACGCAAGCCGAGACGTTGCTTCAACGCCAGGTCTTCGACCTGTGTTTCCTTGATTTGCGCCTGGGCGAAGACAACGGCCTGGATGTACTGGCACAAATGCGTATCCAGGCTCCCTGGATGCGCATCGTCATCGTAACGGCCCACTCTGCGGTCGATACCGCCGTCGACGCGATCCAGGCCGGAGCAGCGGACTATCTGATCAAGCCTTGCAGCCCTGATCAGTTGCGTCTGGCAGCAGCCAAGCAATTGGAGGTACGCCAGCTGTCGGCGCGGCTTGAAGCGTTGGAAGGAGAAATACTCAAACCCAAGGACGGCCTGGATTCGCACAGCCCGGCCATGATGGCTGTGCTGGAAACCGCGCGCCAGGTGGCCGGCACCGATGCCAACATCCTGATTCTCGGAGAATCCGGCACGGGTAAGGGCGAATTGGCCAGAGCGGTTCACGGCTGGAGCAAACGCGCGCGCAAGGCCTGCACAACCATCAACTGTCCGTCGCTCACTGCCGAGTTGATGGAAAGCGAGTTGTTCGGTCATAGCCGCGGCGCGTTCACCGGGGCCAGTGAAAGCACCCTGGGCCGAGTCAATCAAGCCGACGGCGGCACCCTGTTCCTCGACGAGATCGGAGACTTCCCGCTGACGTTGCAACCCAAACTGCTGCGCTTTATTCAAGACAAAGAGTACGAACGTGTCGGCGACCCGGTTACCCGCCGCGCCGATGTACGCATTCTGGCCGCCACCAACCTCAACCTTGAGGACATGGTCCGCGAGGGTCGCTTTCGCGAAGACCTGCTTTATCGCCTGAACGTGATCACGTTGCATCTACCTCCGTTGCGCGAACGCAGCGAAGACATCCTGACCCTCGCCGACCGCTTCCTTGCGCGCTTTGTGAAAGAGTACTCGAGGCCAGCACGCATCTTCAGCGAAGAAGCGCGGGCAGCCCTCCTCAATTACCGCTGGCCGGGGAACATCCGCGAATTGCGCAACGTAGTCGAGCGGGCCAGTATCATCTGCTCTCAGGAGCGGGTTGAAATCAGCCACTTGGGCATGGCGGAACAACCGGCCACCAACGCGCCACGTGTCGGTGCCTCGCTGAGTCTCGACGAGTTGGAACGTGCCCATATCGGAGCGGTGCTTGCTACCAGTGAAACCCTGGACCAAGCCGCAAAAACCCTGGGTATCGACGCCTCGACGCTGTATCGCAAACGTAAGCAGTACAACTTATGAAATGGTCGATGAAGCTGCGTACGCAGCTTTTTCTCAGCATTTCGGCGCTGATTACAGTAGCGCTGTTTGGCTTGCTACTTGGCCTGGTCAGTGTTTTGCAAATGGCTAACACCCAGCAAGCGCTGATCCGCGAAAACGCTGCCACCCTGGATCTGGGCCTGAAGCTACGGCAAAACCTTGGCGAACAGCTGACATTGATGCTGAACGAATCAGCCGATATGAACGCACTTGGCAATCTGCAGGCGCAGTTTCAAAAGCTGTTGGACGAAGGGGTCAAACGGGGTAAAAGCCATGATGCCGACGCCGGTTTCGTCAGTACCAATGCCCTTTATCAGCAGTACCTCGAGACCTTTAACGGCACCCCGGTTCCCGCCCATGGCCTGGGGCCCGAACAACCGCTGGGCAAAGCATTCGGGGCGCTGCGCAGCAGTCTGGTCGATGCCCACAAGCGAGCGCTCGAGCATATCAATGATAATGAACAGCGCAGCTATGAACGCGCCTTGATGATTTCAGCGCTGCTCGGCCTGGTGGGTTTAAGCGTACTTATCCTGGGCTTTGTCACCGCCCATAGTCTGGCTCGACGCTTCGGGCAACCTATCGAGGCCCTGGCCAAAGCGGCTGACCAGATAGGCCAGGGCGACTTCAAAATCACCTTGCCGACGGCCCATGCGCTTGAGATCAACCAACTGACTCGGCGCTTCGGCTTGATGGCTGAGGCCTTGAACAAGCATCAGGCAACCAACATCGACGAAATGCTCACAGGCCAGCAGCGCCTGCAAGCGGTGCTCGACAGCATCGACGACGGTCTATTGATCATTGATCGCCAAGGCCACCTTGAGCACATCAACCCAGTGGCCCGCCGTCAGCTGAGCTGGGATGACAGCCGCCTGGGTGTCGGCCTGAGCGACGCCTTGCAGCGACCGGGTCTGGAGGAACAGCTGCAACGGGTGCTTCGCGGCGCGAGCCTTGACCGGGTACCTGAGGACCTGAGTCTGGAGATAGATGACGAACCGCGGCTGCTGGCTTATCGCATGACCCCTGTTTGCCATCCTGACGGGCAGATCCTCGGTGCGGTCATGGTACTTAATGACGTGACTGAGCAGCGCATCTTCGAGCGAGTACGCAGCGAGTTCGTCCTACGTGCTTCGCACGAACTGCGCACTCCGGTCACCGGAATGCACATGGCCTTCGGACTGCTGCGAGAGCGGCTGACCTTCCCTGCGCAAGCGCGAGAGACCGATTTGCTCGATACCATCGGCGAGGAAATGCAGCGCCTGACGCAACTGATAAATGACCTGCTGAACTTCTCCCGCTACCAAAGCGGGCAGCAAAAGCTGGAATTGATGCCCTGCGCTGTCGACGAGTTACTGGCCCGTGCCTGCACGCGATTTGCCGGCCCCGCCAGTGACAAGCAAATCGAACTTCAGGTAGAACTGGCGACGCCGCTGCCACATATCCAAGCCGATCCTGCGCAACTGGATCGGGTCATTGACAACCTGCTCGACAACGCCGTTCGCCATACCCCAGTGGCCGGCAGTATTCGCCTGCATGCCAGGCGGCAAGCGGAACGGGTCATCATTAGCATTGAAGACAACGGTGAAGGTATCGCCTATAGCCAGCAGGGACGGATATTTGAGCCGTTCGTGCAGGTAGGTCGTAAAAAAGGGGGAGCGGGTCTGGGACTGGCACTGTGCAAGGAGATTGTTCAATTGCATGGCGGGCGCATGGGTGTTTATTCCCGCCCCGGGCAAGGCACTCAGTTCTATATGGCCTTGCCAGTTTGAAACCGCACAGCACCCTCAGGCTTCATCGTCGATCCGCCGCGGCGCCATGCGCCGCCCCCGGGTGATCAACTCGACGAACTGACGGGCACTGAGCGGATGTGCAAATAGCCAGCCCTGGCCATAATCGACACCTTCGCTGTTGAGCAGCAAGGCCTGGTCTTCGTATTCAATGCCTTCCGCTATGACCCGCAACTGCAAGGCATGCGCCATACGAATGATGTGGGGTGCCACACCGCTGCTGGCCGCATCATGTCCAAGAGCGTCGATAAAAGCCTTGTCGATTTTCAGGCAGTCCACCGGAAGTGTCTGCAAGTAAGCCAGGCTGCAATAACCTGTACCGAAGTCATCGATCAATACCTGGTGGCCGCACGCCCGCAAGGACTGTAAGTTGTCACGAGCAACCACGACGTCGATCAGGCCGCGCTCGGTAACTTCGAACGCAATCTGACTGGCAGAGACATGGTGCATTGCCAGTAGACGTGCAGCCACTCTGCCAATCCGAGGCACCATCACGTCACAGGCGGCCAGATTGACCGATACGTACAACTGCCGATTGGAGCGCAGAAGCTGCCCTAACTGTTCAAGTACCCGCTGCAGCACGAAGTCGGTGATCGGTCGAATCTGCCCGGTATTTTCCGCCAGCGGAATAAACAGGTCAGGGCTGGTCAAGGTACCGTCCGGTCGACGCCAGCGCACCAACGCCTCAGCCCCGACACAGCGACGGCTATTGAGCTCGAAGATCGGCTGGTACAGCACCTGCAATTCGCCCCGACGCAGCGCGCCCTGCAGTTCGGAACTCATCGAGCGCCGCTGACGTACCAACTGCAGCACCAACCAACCCAGGCACCACGCCAACACCAGGCTGCCGGGAAAAAGCAGCCACAACACCCCGTTCATCTTCAGCGGCAAACTGGCACGCGGCACGATCAACGCCAACTCATAGTCGGGCGACTTGGTGGGCATCAGGTAAACCAGTCGGTCGGGCAATTCCAGCAGCGAGTCCTTGGATTTCGGCGGCCAGTCAGAGGAGGGCGGCCAAACCTGAGGAGGACCCAGCACCGGCACAGCCCGCGTACCGTTATCCAGCACCACCAGCAAGCTACCATCGGGAGGTAGATCGACTACATCCGTCAAATGCCCGCGCGAGGTAGCTACCAGGAATTTGCCACGTCCCAACATCAGCGCGGCAATGTTGTCATCTGGCTCGGTGGTGGTGTTCAACCAATAGCTATAGGTCGGTCCATGAATATCCGGAGGTCGCAAAGGGCTGATGGTGCGCTGCCCAATTCGATTGGAGCAGGCCACCGTGCCATCAACGTAGGCTGCTTCATAGACGAAGCGATAATTGAAGCCAACCATCTGCAAGACATTGAGCATCGCTGCGTCACAACCGCGAAGCGGTTGCGCTTCCAACTGATCAACACCTTCGCGCAGTTGCCCGAAAATCTGCTCTAAACGCTCGAGAAAGCGCTCGCCCTTGGCGTTCATCTGGTCGCTTTCACTCAATTGCATCTGATGCATGGCCACGCCGATGCTGGCGAGCAGCAACAAGATTGCGCTGGCCGAAGCCGCAAGTGTGGCCAGTAACCAGGGACGGTAGAGCAAGTGGCGCAGCACAGAAATAGCAGCTGACATCAAGAAACACCCAGTTGAATACCAAGAGGTATAGCAACTGCCGGTCAAGTCAGCCTGGCCGTTTGGCGGCGTCGTTACTCAGCGGCCATTGAGTACCTGCAACATCGCAGCCGTTTGTGCATCTGCTACGCCGTCGAAACGCTGGGGGCGAAAGCGCATCTGGAAGGCTGCCAGAACATGTTTGGTACTGACATCGTAGACACCGGTCTGCTCGATTGCGTAGCCGAAGCGTGCCAATTGCTGCTGATACCAAGTGATACTCGGTGGATTGACGCTGAAGCGCGCCTGCTGCTGAGCCACTGCTTGCGCGTTGGGCCAGACACCCAAGCCTGCATCGGCCAGACGCTTCCAGGGGAACATCGGACCAGGGTCGAGCTTGCGCGACGGTGCGATGTCGCTGTGACCAACAATGTAGCGCGGCTGAATGTTGTTGCGCTTGACGATGTCCTTGAGCAGCGCGATCAAGGCTTCGATCTGCGCTTCGGTATAAGGCTGCCAGACCCGTCCTGCCGGTGTATCGGTGAAACCCGGGTTGACTATCTCGATACCGATGGAGCTGGAGTTGAGCCAGGTACGCCCATCCCACCGACTATCGCCGGCATGCCAGGCGCGGCGACTTTCATCGACCAACTGGTAGACCGTCGCCGGCGAGTCGCCAATCAGGTAGTGGCTACTGACCTCACCATGAGTCAGCAGCGCCAGGGAGCGCTCGAGGTTCGCGTTGGTGTAATGCAGGACGACGAACTGGATGCGTCCGTCCTGGTTGACCGAAGTGTGGCTGCGGTCGATCCGCAAACCACTGCTGCAGCCTGCAAGCGCAAGCAGCAAGAGCGCGGTAAAAATGGCTTTCATGGTGAAGGGCACATGTGATGATCTGCAATGCAATAGCATAACGTATGTACGCTACCGTCACTTATCCTTGTTCGACTCGATTTCTACCGAGATGTTTCGCGCGATAAAGCGCTTCATCAGCGCGCTTGAGCACTACTTCGCTGCGCTCGCCTGAGCGAAACGCGCTGATTCCGATCGACAGGGTAATGGTCACGCGCTCGCCCTTGAAGTGGAAAGGGCAGGCTTCTACAGCGGCACGCAAGGCTTCGACCAAACGACAGCCTGCGGCCAAAGCAGTCTGTGGAATCAACAGGACAAACTCCTCACCACCAAAGCGAGCAATGAAGTCCTGGGGGCGTAAGCGTTTACGCAACTCATTGGCGACTATCTTGAGCACCTTGTCGCCGGCCAAATGGCCGTAGCTGTCGTTGATCCGTTTGAAGTGGTCCAAGTCAAGGATAGCCATCAACAAATGGCCACCGCTCTCTTGCCAGTGCAGCAACTCCTGGTCGACGCGTTCCGACCAGGCAGCCCGATTGGGTAACCCGGTCAAGGGATCGATCAAGGCTTTCTGTCGCTGCTCCTCGAGATGCTCGCGATAGCCCATGGCTTCTTGTTCCATGTTGGCCACACGCTCGGCCAAGCCCTGCAAGCGACCCGCCATTTCCTGCTCGCGCTGATCACGTTGATGCTGATGCTCATCCATTGTGCCGAGCAACCCTTCCAAGCGGTTTTCCAGGACCGACTTGAGGCTGTCCAGATCGGCTGCACCTTGCACACTGTTTTGCAAACCGTCGACCTGTTCGCGCAACTGGCTGTCCAGGTCACGGGCAGCGGTGCTGTTGTCGGCATGGCCTTCGCTGGCTTCCTGCAAGTGGCTCTGAAACGACTCAAGTCTTTCGTTGAGTTGTTGCAAGTACGCTTCGAACTCATGCTGACCGCTGTCGTTGATGGCCAGCATGAGCACGGCCAGGTCGTCCAGTACCGGTAGCAACTCATACCAGTTCAGGCCATGTTCCAAACGGTCGCGCACATGTTGCGCCTGCTCCTTGTGGCGTTCGGGAAAGTCCAGGTCGTTGAGCAGGCCCAGCAAGGTTTCTTCAATGTGCGCGGCAACCGAGCTATAGCTTGGTTCGGTGCCATCGGGCAGAGCGTATTGGATAGCCTCGGGTAGCGCTTCGGCGCTTTCACCCTGATGCGCAGCGAGGGAGGCCTCAGCATCCACAGATTTCTCGACGGTTTCCAGAGCTTCGGGTTCTTGTGCCTGTAGCTCTGGCTCTGGCTCTCGCTCTCGCTCTCGCTCTAGTTCTATTTCTGGCGCCGAGACTACCGACACGGCTTCGGCTTCAGGAGCGATGCTGGTGGTTTGAGCTTCGGCGGGGGGCTGCAATTCATCGATGTCTGCAGACTCGTCGGGAGCAAGCAGTGGTTCGGCACCAACTGCCGCCTGCAGCGCAGGGACACTGCCCGCCACAGCGTGTCCTTCACCTGCAAAAGCCGGCTGCAACTCTTCGATTTCTGCCTCACGACCGCCAAACAATCGCTGTAGCAAGCCGGGACGCGCGATCTCCTCCGGCCGCTCCAGTGCCGACAGCGCCTGACCTTGCAGGCTGCTGAGCTCACCCAGCAACAGCGGCATTTCGCGTGACTGGCCGGCCCGGGCGTCGAGTTGCTTGGCGAACTTTTTCAGCGGACGACTGACATCACTTGGCAAGGGCAAGCTCTGCAACTGACTCACCAACGCATTCAACGCGGTACCTACCTGGCCGATCCGTGTTTCTCGACGCTGTTCGGAATCGAGCACCGCCTTTTCCAGGCGCGGAATGAGCCCAGCCAGGGCGGCATCCATGTTGTCGGTGCGGATAACTTCGCGCATTTCCTTCATGCACTGATCCACCGCCCGATCGCTACCTTCAGCGGCCAAGGTGCTACGCACCAGACCACGGCGCAACAAGTCGAGGCGGGCTTCCCAACGGCGCTCGAGCTTCTCTTGCTGTTCGATACTCTTGAGGTACTTTTCTTTCCAGCGTTGCGCTTCGTCGGTCATGCCTGGGTCCGCAGAGGGTAGTGGCAATTAGCTCAAAGCGGGCAGCGTATCCATAGCAAGGGCATCAGGCAAACGAATCTCAACAGCAACCGGAAGATGGTCGGAAATTGGCTGGGCCAGCACCTCGACCCGCTCCAGTGTCAGGCTCGGGCTGAGCAAAATATGATCAAGGCAGCGCTGCGGCCGCCAACTGGGGAAGGTGGCTTGCACTTGCGGGGCGACAAGGCCCAAATCGCGTAGGGGAGAGTGTTCGAGCAGATCATTGGCGTGAGTATTCATGTCGCCCATCAGCACCTGATGACGATATCCGCCAATCAATTCACGGATATAAGCGAGCTGCAGGGCCCGGGTCTTCGAACCCAGTGCCAGGTGCATCATGACCACGACCAGTGCGTCTTCGCCTTCACCAAAACGCACCAGAATCGCCCCGCGCCCAGCTGGACCAGGCAGGGGATGGTCTTCGAGCAATTGCGGCTTGAGGCGGCTGAGCACGCCATTGCTGTGCTGAGCAAAGCGCCCAAGGTTGCGGTTGAGCTGCTGGTACCAGTACGGGAAGGCACCCAGTTGAGCCAGATGCTCGACCTGATTGACGTACCCGGAACGCAGGCTTCCGCCGTCGGCTTCCTGAAGGGCGACCAGGTCGAAGTCACCGAGCAATTCACCGATTTTCTGCAGATTGCCGGCACGACCGTTATGCGGCAGCAAGTGCTGCCAGCTCTTGGTCAGGTAGTGGCGGTAACGTTCGGTGCTGATACCCACCTGGATATTGAAACTGAGCAGACGCAGCCTGCCATCCTCTGGCAGGCCATTTGCCTGCAAGTGATGTTCGTTGACCCGCGGGTCATGCAGGCCTACGCCTCGCTCAGCTTTCCAACGTCGCATGATGGGCGCCGCTTACTTGGCGGCGCGCTCCTTGGCGATCAGTTGGTCAGCAACGTTCAGCACACCTTGTGGACCTTGGGCAGTGCCCAGGTCGAAACGATACTTGCCGTTGACGACCATGCTTGGAACGCCGGTGATTTCATACTTCTTGGCCAGCTCTTTGGCCTTCTGTACCTGGCCTTTGATTGCAAAGGAGTTGAAAGTGGCGAGGAATTTGTCTTTATCGACACCTTGGGTAGCCAGGAACTCGGCCATTTCTTCAGGGTCGGTCAGTTTCTTGCGCTGCACCTGAATCGCTTCAAACACTGCAGCATGAACCTGGTGCTCGACACCCATGGCTTCGAGGGTCAGGAACATTTGACCATGTGCATCCCACGGGCCACCGAACATGGCGGGGATACGCTTGAAATTGACATCGGCGGGCAGTTTTTCCGCCCATGGATTAACCACTGGTTCGAAGCTGTAGCAATGCGGGCAGCCGTACCAGAACAACTCGACGACTTCGATCTTACCTGGCACCGACACCGGTACGGCGTTGCTCAGCTCGACATACTCCCGACCGGCTTCGATGGGCTCGGCAGCCTGGGCAGTCATTCCGAATACGCTGGCGGCGACCAGCGTGGCGCTGAGAATCAAATTACGCATGCTTCACTCCTGAGCAATCTATTGGTCGCCTCGATACGACCTGCGGTAAGACAGGTCGAAGCGGGCCCGAGTTCGTTAGTGTAACGGCAGCGGGCACAAAAAAGGGTGGCCCAAGCCACCCTTTTCATCTTTACGCTGCAGTATTAACCCAGCGTTAAAGCGTGGATCAGTGCAGACCCTGAATGTAGCTGGACAGCGCTTCGATGTCCTTGTTGCTCAGCTTGGCAGCGATGGTGCGCATCGTGGTGGCATCGCCGTCGTTGGTGCGATTGCCTTCGCGGAAGTCGGTCAGCTGTTTGGCAACATAGGTAGCGTGCTGGCCACCCAGGTGTGGGAAGCCGGCCAGGGCAATGCCCGCGCCGTTAGGCGAGTGGCAGCCGCTGCAGGCTGGCAGGCCCTTCTCGATGTCACCGCCATTGAACAGGGCGCGGCCATGCTCGACCAGCTTGGGATCGGCAGCACCTACGCTACCTTTCTGGCTGGAGAAGTAGGCAGCGATGTCGGCCATGTCCTGGTCGTTGAAAGCCGCGAGCATGCCGGTCATTTCCAGCACGGTGCGCTTGCCCGACTTGATGTCGTGCAGTTGTTTCTCCAGGTACTTTTCACCCTGGCCTGCAAGTTTCGGGAAATTCGGCGCCATGCTGTTGCCGTCAGGATTGTGACAAGCGCCACATACAGCAGTTTTGGCCTGACCAGCAGCGGCATCCCCTTTGATAGGCTCTGCGGCATTGGCTGCACCAGTGACGCCTAAGGTCAACAGCAGACTCACGAGTAGTTTGTTCATCAGCTAATCCAACTACGGCTAAGGGTGAAAGAGTTATGTATCGGGACTTTGGCTCATCCACTGGATGATCACCTGGTAGTCCTCGGCACTGCAGTCCATGCACAATCCACGCGGCGGCATAGCCTTGAAACCCTGTGTGACATGCTTCACCAGCGTCTCCATTCCTTGCGCCAGCCGAGGCTCCCATGCTGCCTTGTCACCAACCTGCGGTGCCTGCGGTAGCTGTCCGGCATGGCAAGCGGCACATGCTCGCTTGTACACTGCCTGGGGATCCTGTGTAGCCTGAGCGCTGAAAAACGGTATCAAGACACCTGCAGCAAGCAGCCATTTCGTCATACGAACGACCTTTCAGGGTTGGGGGTTGCACTGCGTTCTACTGCGCGAGCTTGAATCAACCGCCCCCGTGCACATCCTCCTACGCCGGGATAATGCGCACACAAAAACTGGGGCATTATATACTCCCGTTACTGAAACGGAAACGACACTGCTTGCCGAGACCTCCTCGCGCAACGCCCAACCGGAAAAACCATGCAAGTCAAAAACCCCATTCTCGGTCTCTGCCAACAAGCCAAATTCGCGCTCAGCGCCGCCAAGGTCGACCAGTGCCCAGCCGACCAAGGCTATGAAGTGGCTTTTGCCGGCCGCTCCAACGCCGGCAAATCCAGCGCCCTGAATACCCTGACCCACGCCAGCCTGGCGCGCACCTCGAAAACACCGGGGCGCACCCAGCTTTTGAATTTCTTCAGTCTGGACGATGAACGGCGTTTGGTCGACTTGCCGGGTTACGGTTATGCCAAGGTTCCGATTCCGCTCAAGCAGCACTGGCAGAAGCACCTGGAAGCCTACCTGGGCAGCCGCGAATGCCTGAAGGGCCTGATCCTGATGATGGACGTGCGCCATCCAATGACCGATTTCGACAAGATGATGCTCGACTGGTCCCAGGCCGCTGGCATGCCTATGCATATCCTGTTGACCAAGGCCGACAAGCTGACCTTCGGCGCAGCCAAGAACACCCTGCTCAAAGTGCAGTCCGAAATCCGCAAGGGTTGGGGTGATGCCGTGACTATCCAGTTGTTCTCGGCCCCCAAGCGCCAGGGCTTGGAAGAAGCCTATGGCGTATTGGCCAAGTGGATGGAATTGGCCGACAAGCCCGCAGAATAAGGGCTGCCCGGCAAACGCCGGGCAAAAAAAACCCCGGACTTCGTATGGGGAGGGGGAAGTTCGGGGTCCAAGTTTCCGGACCGCTAGGGCGGGGTCCAGATATCTGCCAACACTTAACACAACATAGGAGCATCGAAGGGCTTCACCAGCCATTCAGGTACTCTGAGTCGCAGTTCACTGGTTTAGTTCCGAAGCTTTAGAAACTATTTGCGATAGGGCCAAATTCCTTTCGAGATAACCTCCCTGGAACCGAAAAAAGCCGCGACGATATGTCGCAGATTTTTTCGGCAATTAGGCGCATTTTTAATGCGCTTCGTCCCAATTTGACCCTACTCCCACCTCAACCAGCAGTGGAACATCGAGTGATGCGGCGTTGCTCATGTGCGGGCGAATTTGTTCACGGACCTGCTCGATCAGGTCTTCGCGCACCTCCAGAACCAGTTCATCGTGGACCTGCAGAATGACTCGAGCGTCCAGGCCAGACTCGGTAAGCCAGTTATCCACAGCCACCATGGCGCGCTTAATAATGTCTGCCGCCGTGCCCTGCATCGGCGCGTTGATCGCCGTGCGTTCTGCCCCCTTGCGCAAGGCTGGGTTCTTGGCATTGATTTCAGGCAAGTACAAACGGCGACCAAACAGTGTTTCGACAAAGCCTTGTTCCGCCGCCTGCGCGCGAGTGCGCTCCATGTAGGCCAACACGCCAGGGTAACGCGCAAAATAGCGGTCGATGTATGCCTGGGACTGTTTGCGGTCCACGCCAATCTGTTTGGCCAGGCCAAAAGCGCTCATGCCGTAGATCAAACCGAAGTTGATCGCCTTGGCACTGCGTCGCTGATCGACGGTGACTTCCGCCAGATCAACACCGAAAACCTCCGCCGCAGTGGCCCGGTGTACGTCCAGGTCGTTGCGAAACGCGTGCAGCAGCCCCTCGTCCTTGGCCAGGTGCGCCATGATTCGCAGTTCAATCTGCGAATAGTCCGCCGCCAGAAGCTGATAGCCAGGCGCTGCGATGAAGGCTTGGCGAATCCGCCGACCTTCCGCGGTGCGGATTGGAATGTTCTGCAGGTTCGGATCACTGGAGGACAAACGACCGGTGGCTGCGACTGCCTGCTGGTACGAGGTATGGATACGCCCGGTGCGCGGATTGATCTGTTCCGGCAGGCGGTCGGTGTAGGTGCTTTTGAGCTTGCTCAAGGAGCGGTACTGCATCAGCACCTTCGGCAGTGGGAACTCCATGTCGGCCAGTTCAGCCAATACCGCTTCAGCGGTAGAGGCCTGGCCCTTGGCGGTCTTGCTCAGCACCGGCATGCCGAGCTTTTCGTAAAGGATCACGCCCAGTTGCTTAGGGGAGCCGAGGTTGAACTCCTCACCTGCAATGGCAAAAGCCTCGCGCTCCAACTCGACCAGCTTATCGCCCAACTCGACGCTCTGGATACCCAGCAAGTTCGCATCGACCAGCGCACCTTGGCGTTCGATTTTCGCCAACACTGGCACCAGCGGCATTTCGATATCGGTCAGCACCGGCAATACGCTAGGGGTTTTAGCCAGCTTCTGTTGCAGCGCCTGGTGCAGGCGCAGGGTAACGTCCGCATCTTCGGCCGCGTAGGGGCCGGCCTGTTCCAGACTGATCTGGTCGAACGTCAGCTGTTTGGCGCCTTTCCCGGCAATGTCGGTAAAACCGATGGTGGTGTGGTTCAGGTACTTGAGCGCCAGGCTGTCCATGTCGTGGCGGGTAGCCGTGGAGTCCAGCACATAGGATTCAAGCATGGTGTCGAAAGACACGCCCTGCATCAGAATGCCATTGGCACTATCACCACCAATGGCGCAGTTGGCCAGGATGTTCATGTCGTACTTGGCGTTCTGCCCGACTTTGAGTTTGCTCGGGTCTTCCAGCAACGGTTTGAGCGCCAGCAGCACGCTGTCACGATCCAGTTGCTCAGGCGCGCCCATATAACTATGGGTCAAGGGCACATAAGCGGCTTCGTGGGCCTGCACGGCGAAGGACAAACCCACCAGCTGCGCCTGTTGCGCGTCCAGGCCGGTAGTTTCGGTGTCAAAGGCAAACAATGGGGCGGCACGCAGCTTTTCCAGCCAAGCGTCGAAGCGGGCCTGATCGAGGATAGTTTCATACTTCGCCTCGACCACTTCCTCGACGACCTCGGCGACGATCTCCTGGCCGGCTCGCTTGGCGTCACGTTGTACCTCGTCGATCCAGCTCTTGAACTCCATTTCGGTGTATAGCTCAAGCAGCGCTTCGCGATCCGGCTCGCCACACACCAGGTCGTCGACTTCAACATCCAGCGGTACATCGACCTTGATCGTTGCCAATTCGTAGGAAAGGAAGGCCGCATCGCGGTGCTCTTCAAGCTTTGCTGGCAAGGTCTTGGCGCCACGAATGGCCAGGCCTGGGACCTTGTCCAGATTCTCGTAAAGCTCGCGCAAACCACCGCCAATACCGGTCAACAGGCCAACGGCGGTCTTTTCGCCGACGCCTGGAACACCCGGAATGTTGTCGACTTTGTCGCCCATCAGGGCAAGAAAGTCGATGATGTGCTCAGGACCGACGCCGAATTTCTCGTGTACGCCAGGTACGTCGAGGACAGTACCGGTCATGGTATTGACCAGCGTAATGTGGCCATCAACCAATTGCGCCATGTCCTTGTCACCGGTAGAGATGATCACCGGGCGGTCCAGAGCGGCGCTGCTGCGGGCCAAAGTGCCGATAACATCGTCGGCCTCTACCCCTTCTACGCACAACAATGGATAGCCCAAGGCACGAACGCTGGCATGCAACGGTTCGACCTGCACACGCAGATCGTCCGGCATGCTGGGCCGGTTGGCCTTGTACTCGGCGAACATTTCATCACGGAAGGTGCCGCCCTTGGCGTCGAACACCACCGCAAACAAGCTGTCCGGATACTGCTTGCGCAGGCTCTTGAGCATGTTCAGCACGCCCTTGACCGCACCGGTCGGCATGCCCTTGGAGGTGGTCAGCGGCGGCAGCGCATGGAAGGCGCGGTAGAGGTATGAGGAACCGTCCACCAGGACGAGGGGAGCTTGGCTCATGAGCAGAATCAACCTTTTCGGCGGGCCCGGCGCTAGAATGTCCGGAACATTGACGACAAAGGGACAAGGTTATCATGCGTACACTAAATCGCCTGTTGCTGCTCAGCCTGTTGGCAGCCACTCCGGTCGTCACCTTGGCCGCAGAAGATGCGCCATCGGCTGATCCGGAAGTAACTATTCGCACGGAAGGCGACAAGACTATTCAGGAATACCGTCAAAATGGCTTCCTGTATGCAATCAAGGTCACCCCAAAAGGTGGCAAGCCTTATTTCCTGGTACGCGCCGACGGTACGGACGCCAACTTTGTTCGCTCCGACCAACCAGACATGCTGATCCCTTCGTGGAAAATCTTCGAGTGGAAGTAAGCCGTACCCTTCACATCAACCTGGCACTTCGCTGTAGAGGTGCCCGTATGGGCAATTTTTGATCATGTCAGTCTTCACCCCCCTGACCCGGCCTGAGCTGGAAACCTTTCTGGCGCCGTACGGCCTTGGCCGCCTGCGAGACTTCCAGGGCATTGCCGCCGGCACCGAGAACAGCAATTTCTTTGTCAGTCTGGAACAGGGAGAGTACGTGCTGACGTTGGTCGAGCGCGGTCCGATCCAGGATCTGCCGTTCTTCATCGAACTGCTCGACGTGCTGCATGAGGCCGACCTGCCGGTGCCTTACGCCCTGCGCGACACCGACGGCGTGGCCTTGCGCGAGCTGGCTGGCAAGCCGGCGCTGTTGCAGCCGCGCCTGGCTGGCAAGCACATCAAGGCCGTCAATAATCAGCATTGTGTGCAGATCGGCGAATGGCTAGGCCACCTGCACCTGGCAACTCGCAACAAAGTGCTGGAGCGCAAGACTGATCGCGGCCTGGACTGGATGCTGGAGACCGGTGTCGAGCTGATGCCACGCTTGAGTGAACAACAGCGCCAGTTGTTGCAAGGCTGCCTCGACGAGATCAGCGCGCATCAGGCGCAGATCATGGCACTGCCACGGGCCAACCTGCATGCCGACCTGTTTCGCGACAACGTCTTGTTCGAAGGCACTCACCTTACCGGTGTGATCGATTTCTACAATGCCTGCTCCGGGCCAATGCTCTATGACCTGGCCATTACCCTCAACGATTGGTGCTGCGATGATCACGGCAACATCGACAGCCCGCGGGCGCGAGCGCTGCTCGGTGCCTACGCGTCACTGCGTCCATTCACTGCTGCCGAAGCCCAGCTGTGGCCGGTCATGTTGCGCATTGCCTGCGTACGTTTCTGGCTGTCGCGCTTGATCGCTGCCGAATCTTTCGCGGGCATGGATGTGCTGATCCACGACCCAGCTGATTTTGAAGTTCGGCTGGCGGCGCGCCAACACGTGGAAATTGCCTTGCCGTTTGCCTTGTAAGGTAACCTGCGATCCCGGTCGGGATGGGTTTACTCCGGGCCGGGCCCGGAGCATGCCCGCCACATTGCGGCAGGATCGCGGGGCAAGCCCGCTCCTGCCGAGTTACCGCGGTCGTCCTAGAGCTTTTCCAGGCAGCCAGCCAAATCATTGCCCAGCTTCTCGAGCAATTGCTCGTAACCCTGAGCGCTCGCCGGCGCCGTGCCGCCCAATGCATCCAGCTCAGCCAGGGTTACCGGCAAACCTGCCGTCAATGTCTCGGCCAGACGCGGACGCAGCGGCGGTTCACTGAACACACAAGTCTTGCCTGTTTCCTGCAGGCGCTTACGCATTGCCGCCACGTGCTGTGCACCTGGCTGTACTTCGGCAGCCACACTGAAAACGCCCGCATGCTTGAGGCCATACGCCGACTCGAAATAGTCGAATGCCTCGTGAAACACAAAGAACGGCTTGGCGCTGACACCGGCCAAACGCGTCTTCAGGCGCGCATCCAGGGCGTCCAGGCGCTCATTGAAGGCTTTCAGATTGCTCTGGTAGCGCGCCGCATTGGCTGGGTCGACGCCGCTGAGGTCAGCAGCCATCTTCGCCGCAATTACCCGAGCGTTGACCGACGACAGCCACAGGTGCGCATCAAGGCTGCCTGGGCGATGGTCGTGGTCATGATCATCGCCGTCTTCGTCATGTGAATGGCTGTCTTCGCCAAAATGACGCAGATGCAGCCCCGGCAGGTCCTGTACAGCTACGCTCGGCTTACTGCGGGTTTTCAGCACCCGAGGCAGGAAGCCTTCCATATCCGGACCGATCCAGTACAACAACTCCACATCGCCCACCCGGCGTACATCGGAAGGGCGCAGTGCGTAGTGATGTGGCGAGGCGCCAGGCGGCAGCAATACTTCCGGGCTGCCAACACCATCCTGGACTGCAGCGGCAATCTGCTGCAGAGGCTTGATGCTGGTCAGGACACGGACCTCAGCCTGTGCCTGAACCATCACCATCGAGGTGATAAAAGCGACAAAAAGGGCAAAAAATCGAGACACGATGACCACTCACAGGGGCAGGAACAGGTAACATAATAACGTCTCCAATCAGAACCGTCGCCGCCCATGCCTAAAACCCCGCTGGCCACTCGTCCCCACGACCACTCCCACTGCGTCCACAGCGCCTTGGCCGAGGCCGATGCACTGTGCGCGCGTAAAGGGCTGCGACTTACCGCCCTGCGCCGACGTGTGCTGGAATTGGTATGGCAAAGCCATAAACCGCTGGGTGCCTACGACATTCTCGCCGTATTGAGCGAGCAGGATGGACGCCGAGCGGCGCCACCAACGGTGTACCGTGCCCTGGATTTCCTTCTGGAAAACGGCCTGGTTCACCGTATCGCCTCGCTCAACGCATTCATGGGCTGCAGTCACCCCGAGCATGCGCACCAAGGCCAGTTCCTGATTTGCCGCGAGTGTCATGTAGCCATCGAGCTGGAACAGACCAGCATCAGCGACGCAATTGTGGCCAGTGCCAACGACGTCGGCTTCAACGTCGAAGCGCAAACCGTCGAAGTCGTCGGTTTGTGCGGCAACTGCCGGAGCGCCTGATGAGCAATGCGCTGATTCGACTCGAACAGGTCGGCGTGGCTTTCTCCGGGCAAGCGGTGCTCGACAGTATCGACCTGGCCGTGGAACCCGGACAAATCGTCACCTTGATCGGCCCCAACGGGGCGGGCAAAACCACCTTGGTGCGCGCCGTGCTGGGTCTGCTCAAACCCCACACCGGCAAAGTCTGGCGCAAGCCGCGCCTGCGCGTTGGCTATATGCCGCAAAAGCTGCAGGTGGATGCCACGTTGCCGCTGTCGGTCCTGCGCTTTCTACGCCTGGTACCAGGTGTGGATCGCAACGCCGCGCTGAGTGCACTGAAAGAAGTCGGTGCCGAGCAAGTTATCGACAACCCGATACAAGGTATCTCCGGTGGTGAAATGCAACGGGTGTTGCTGGCCCGGGCGCTGCTACGCGAGCCTGAACTGCTGGTGCTCGATGAGCCGGTGCAAGGCGTCGATGTCGCCGGCCAGGCAGAGCTTTATAGCTTGATCACACGTTTGCGCGATCGCCATGGTTGCGGCGTGTTGATGGTTTCTCACGACCTGCACCTGGTAATGAGCACCACTGACCAGGTGGTGTGCCTTAATCGTCACGTCTGCTGTTCCGGCCATCCAGAACAAGTCAGTGGCGATCCGGCGTTCGTCGAACTGTTCGGCAACAACGCGCCAAGCCTGGCGATCTACCACCACCATCACGACCATTCCCACGACCTGCATGGGTCGGTGGTCGCCCCGGCCCAAGGCGGGCATGTACACGGAGAAAACTGCAAGCATGGCTGATTTTCTGCTTTACGCCCTGCTCGCAGGCTTGGCCCTGGCGGTCGTAGCCGGCCCTTTGGGCTCATTCGTAGTCTGGCGGCGCATGGCCTATTTCGGCGATACGCTCTCTCATGCGGCATTGCTTGGCGTAGCCCTGGGCTTTGCATTAGATGTCAGTCCCGCGTTGGCAGTGACAATTGGCTGCCTGTTGCTGGCGCTGCTCCTGGTGACGCTGCAACAGCGCCAGCCGCTGGCGTCCGACACCTTGCTGGGGATTCTGGCCCCAAGCACCCTGTCCCTGGGGCTTGTAGTACTGAGCTTCATGCATGACGTGCGCATTGACCTGATGGCTTATCTGTTTGGCGACCTGCTGGCGATCAGCCCGGGCGATTTGGCCTGGATACTCGGCGGCAGCGCTGCGGTACTGCTCTTGCTGGTCGTACTCTGGCGACCTCTGCTGGCGGTGACCGTGCATGAAGAGCTGGCGATGGTCGAAGGCCTACCAGTGGCGGCTCTGCGCTTGGCACTCATGCTGCTGATTGCGGTGGTAATCGCCGTGGCGATGAAAATCGTCGGTGTTCTCTTGATCACCTCGCTGTTGATCATTCCGGCCGCTGCGGCACAACGCCACGCCCGCTCGCCGGAACAGATGGCCCTGGGCGCCAGCCTGCTCGGGGTAACAGCGGTCTGTGGCGGTTTAGCCTTGTCATGGTTCAAAGACACGCCGGCCGGCCCTTCGATCGTGGTCTGCGCGGCAGTGCTATTCTTGCTGAGCCTGGCCATACCCCGACGTTGATGATGCAGGGGGCAGCCTTGGCGGTTGCACCCTGCGACAGTTAAATCGCGCAGGGCCCTGAAGATTTATTTTCGAGTCTGCGGACTGGGTGTAGACTTGCTCGCTTTTTGCGCAAATAGAGAGTCGCAGGAATGAAGCCGTTCGCCTTCCGTTATCTGCTCCTTGCCGCGTTTTCGGTAATCCTGGCCGCGTGCTCCAGCACCCCAGCCGAGAACGCTGCCACGCCAGCCCAGGCCGATGCCTGGCAGCAGTTGGAGCAAAGCATCGCCAGCAGTGAGCTGGCTACCGCCGAAGATCAACTGGCCGCACTGCAGGCCCAGGCACCTGATGACAGCCGGGTAGAGCAGTATCAGCGGCAGTTGGCCGAGGCCTATCTGCAACGCAGCCAGATCGTTCTGCAAAAGGGTGACGTCAATGCCGCCGCCACTGCCTTGAGCCGCGCCCGGGCGTTAATGCCCAAGGCCCCGGCGTTGACCGGTGGCGTCAATGGCGCCATTGCCCAGGCCCGCAAGGCTGAGCTGGAAAAAGCCGAAGCCGCCCTCAAGGCAGCCGAAGCACGCCCGGCGGCAAGGCTTGTCGACCCCACGGCCCAGAGCACGGTGGTTGCACTCAAAACCACGAATATTCGTGAAATGCGCCGCCAATTGGATGATATCGCCGCTGATGTTGTGAATTACAAGTGCGATGTTGTGTTCCAGGTCCCGCGCAAAGACGACGCACCATGGCTCAAGACCCTCCTGGGCAAGCGAGTGCACAAGCTTGACAGCGAGTTCGACCTTCAGCAATCGCATGAAATTCATCGCAACCAGCCAGCACAAGCTGTGCTGGTGCCTCGGCGCTCCTGAAGGAACGGGTGCCTGCCCAGGCACCCGTAGCCTATAGCTACGCCGGAACCCCCTGAGCGGCAGCCTCGCGCTCCCACACCCGATGCTTGCTGATGGCGGTGATGAAAGCCTTGTGGGTTTGCGCGTCATTACCCAACAGCAATCCGCTATCTGCCTTCAAACCAAGCTTGTCGAGCAATGGCTGTGCTTCACTGGCAAGCCCCATCGGCTTCAAGTGCTTATAAGCTTCGAGCAGAAAATGCACGGCCAGGCCGCTGTTCATCAAGGCTTGAAGCGACGCTTTGCCGGCCGGCACCCAAACCGCATCGAAGACCACCGAGGGCATGCCTTCCATCGAGGCATCCACTGCTAAAGCCCTGCCTTGAGCGGTTTTCACCGGCGCAGAGGTTGGCCCCAGCAGCTTGATCTGCGCACTCTGCGCTTCCAGCGTTTTCACCAGTGTGTCGACACTCTCGGCATCGACGCCATCGGCTACCAGCACCGCCACCTTGCGCCCCTTGATACCTTCCCCAAGAAGGTTCATCTGGCTCAAGGCAGGTGATTGCTTGAGGCTCGGCTCGCGAACATCAACGGTGCCTTTTTTCGGTGCAGGCAGCCCGAGGTTCGCCGCCACACGAGCCGCCAGCTTCAGGTCGATGTTGGCCAGAATCTCGTTCACTTCACGTGCGCGAATGAACTCTCGCTCAACCTTCCCCAGCTCGAAACTGTAAGCACTGATGATGTGCTCTTGTTCGGTTGGGCTCATGCTCTGGAAAAACAGCCGTGCTTGGGAAAAGTGATCGGCGAACGACGGGCTGCGCTGGCGCACCTTGTGCGCCTCGATTCGTTCAGGGTAGGACTCGAAACCACCGTCACTGGCAGCAGGCGGCGTCTCCTTCGGCCAGCCGCCGTCGATTGAGTTGGGTTCATAAGAGGCCCGTCCTTTGTCGAGCGTGACCCGGTGCTGTGCATCGCGTTGACCGTTATGGTTGGGCGCGAGCGGTCGGTTGATTGGAATTTCATGAAAATTCGGACCACCGAGTCTACTGATCTGGGTATCGGTGTATGAGAACAACCGGCCCTGCAGCAGCGGGTCGTTGGAGAAATCAATGCCGGGGACAATGTGCCCAGGGCAGAACGCTACCTGCTCGGTTTCGGCAAAGAAGTTGTCGGGGTTGCGGTTGAGCACCATTTTGCCCAGCGGTGTTACCGGCACCAGCTCTTCAGGAATGATCTTGGTGGGATCAAGCAAGTCGAAATCGAACTTGTGCTCATCCTCTTCAGCAACGATCTGCACACCGAATTCCCATTCCGGGTAATTACCCGTCTCGATGGCCTCCCAGAGGTCTCGCCGGTGGTAGTCGGTGTCCTTGCCGGCCAACTTCTGCGCCTCATCCCAGAGCAGCGAGCACACGCCAGCTTTTGGCTTCCAGTGGAACTTGACGAAGCTCGACTTACCTTCAGCGTTTATCAATCGGAAGGTATGCACACCGAAGCCTTGCATGGTGCGCAGGCTTTTCGGAATGGCTCTGTCGGACATAGCCCAGATAACCATGTGAGCCGACTCGGGAACCAGCGAGACAAAGTCCCAGAAGGTGTCATGGGCCGAGCCACCCGTTGGCATCTCGTTGTGCGGCTCAGGTTTCACTGCATGGACGAAATCCGGGAACTTGACCGCATCTTGAATGAAAAAAACCGGCATGTTGTTGCCAACGAGATCGAAATTACCCTCATCGGTAAAGAACTTGACGGCAAAACCTCGCACATCTCGCACGGTGTCACCAGACCCCCTTGGCCCCTGAACCGTCGAAAAACGCACAAACACGGGCGTGATCTTCTCCGGGTCCTGAAGAAATCCAGCCTTGGTCAGCGCAGCGTGCGATTGATAACTCTGGAAGTAGCCATGGGCACCGGTACCGCGTGCGTGAACGATCCGCTCTGGAATACGCTCATGGTCAAAGTGCGTGATTTTCTCACGCATGATGAAGTCTTCGAGTAACGACGGGCCCCGCTCTCCGGCTTTGAGCGTGTTTTGATTATCGGCAATTTTCACGCCCTGATTGGTACGTAAGGCCTGGCCGGTAGCATCGCTGCGAACGGCCTCAAGGCTCTGAAGCTTGGCATTGGTATTGGCCCGGTCCGGGGTCTGGGTACCGGCCAGTTGACTTTCCTTGGGCGGATTCTTCTTGCTGGGCATTGGAACGCTCTCCTCAATCAGTCTCGGATCGACCCCACGGCGGGTCCATTTAGTAGTGACTGGTCAAGGCCAACGAGCGTTCATTCGGATTGACCACTGATCGCGTTATTCCAACAGCATTGGTCAAATGCAAAATAAATGCTAAGAACCTCTATATGAACAGGCTAAAATGCGCCCCCCGGCTAACCGCTGACCCAAATTTCATGCGCCCCACAAGGTTCGCTACGTGATCGAGTTTCAAAATGTGCATAAAACCTACCGCGTCGCCGGTAGGGACATTCCCGCGCTGCACCCGACCAACCTGAGCGTCGAGAACGGCCAGGTGTTCGGACTGATCGGCCATTCCGGTGCCGGTAAAAGTACCCTGCTGCGCCTTATCAACCGTCTGGAAGCCCCAAGCGGCGGCAAGATCATTGTTGACGGTGAAGATGTCACCGCGTTCAACGCTGATGAACTGCGCCAGTTCCGCCAACAGGTCGGGATGATTTTCCAGCACTTCAACTTGCTGGCTTCCAAGACCGTGGCCGACAACGTTGCCCTACCGCTGACCCTGGCGGGCCAGCTGTCGCGCAAGGAAATCGATGCTCGGGTCAGTGAGCTGCTGACGCGCGTCGGCTTGTCCGAACACGCCAGGAAGTATCCCGCGCAATTGTCGGGCGGTCAGAAGCAACGTGTAGGCATCGCTCGCGCCTTGGCCACCAAGCCCAAAATCCTGCTTTGCGACGAAGCCACCAGCGCCCTCGACCCGCAGACCACCGCTTCGGTCCTGCAATTGCTGGCAGAGATCAACCGCGAACTTAAGCTGACCATTGTGTTGATCACCCATGAAATGGACGTGATCCGCCGCGTGTGTGACCGCGTTGCCGTGATGGACGACGGGAAGATTGTCGAGCATGGACCGGTGGCGGATGTATTCCTGCATCCACAGCACCCAACCACCAAACGTTTTGTTCAGGAAGATGAACAAGTCGACGAGAATGAGCAGCGCGATGACTTTGCCCACGTTCCAGGTCGCATCGTGCGCCTGACCTTCCAGGGTGACTCGACCTACGCGCCACTGCTGGGCACCGTAGCCCGCGAAACCGGCGTCGACTACAGCATCCTCGCGGGTCGTATCGACCGTATCAAAGACACCCCGTATGGGCAGCTGACCCTGGCCGTGACTGGCGGCGACATGGAAGCGGCTTTCGCCCGCTTCACAGCGGCTGATGTTCATATGGAGGTATTGCGTTAATGGACGCTTTGAGTTTCTTTGCCAACGTCGACTGGGCCGAAATCTGGCTGGCCACGATCGATACCATGATCATGTTGTTCGGCTCGCTGTTCTTCACCGTATTGCTCGGTCTGCCGCTGGGCGTACTGCTGTTCCTCTGCGGCCCGCGCCAGTTGTTCGAGCAGAAGGGCGTCTATGCGCTGCTGTCGCTGGTGGTCAACGTGCTGCGTTCGCTGCCGTTCATCATCCTGTTGATTGTGATGATCCCGTTCACGGTGTTGATCACCGGCACTTCGCTGGGCGTCGCCGGGGCGATCCCGCCGCTGGTTGTGGGCGCTACACCGTTCTTCGCCCGCCTGGTTGAAACAGCCCTGCGTGAAGTCGACCGTGGCATTATCGAAGCAACCCAATCAATGGGTGCAACCACTCGCCAGATCATCACCAATGCGTTGCTGCCAGAGGCCCGTCCGGGCATTTTCGCGGCAATCACGGTCACTGCCATCACCTTGGTCTCCTACACCGCAATGGCGGGTGTGGTGGGCGCAGGCGGCCTCGGCGACTTGGCGATCCGCTTTGGCTATCAACGCTTCCAGACTGACGTCATGGTCGTAACCGTGGTCCTGCTGCTGATACTGGTTCAAGTACTGCAGAGCGTGGGCGACAAACTGGTTGTGCATTTTTCCCGTAAGTAACCCCATGGGTCGGCAAGGCCGACGCACCGGGGGCCGGATCGGCCCTCACAAGGAGTGATTTGATGAAAAAGCTGCTTGCTGTTGTCGCCGCCGTCGCGGCCTTCTCCGCTCAGGCTGAAACCCTGACCGTCGCTGCCACTCCGGTGCCGCACGCCGAGATCCTGGAGTTCGTCAAACCAGCTTTGGCCAAAGAAGGCGTGGACTTGAAAGTCAAAGTCTTCACCGACTATATCCAGCCGAACGTGCAGGTTGCCGAAAAGCGTCTGGACGCCAACTTCTTCCAGCACCAGCCATACCTGGATGAGTTCAACAAAGCCAAAGGCACCAAGCTGGTCAGTGTTGCCGGTGTTCACCTGGAGCCGCTGGGTGCTTACTCGAGCAAATACAAAAAGCTCGATGAACTGCCATCGACCGCCACCGTCGTGATCCCCAACGACGCTACCAACGGTGGTCGTGCCTTGCTGCTGCTGGACAAGGCTGGCGTCATCAAACTCAAAGACAACACCAATATCCTCTCGACCGTCAAAGACATTACCGAGAACAGCAAGAACCTGAAATTCCGTGAACTGGAAGCGGCGACCATTCCACGCGTACTGACTCAGGTCGACCTGGCGCTGATCAACACTAACTATGCGCTGGAAGCAAAGCTCAACCCAGAGAAAGACGCCCTGGTCATTGAAGGTGCCGATTCGCCTTACGTGAACATCCTGGTTACCCGTGAAGACAACAAAGATGCCGAGGCAGTGAAGAAGCTGGTTGCAGCCCTGCACACCCCGGAAGTGAAGAAGTTCATCGAAGACAAGTACAAGGGCGCGGTCAAGCCTGCGTTCTGATCCAGAAGACTATCGTCGGGCAAGCTCTCTCCCACAGCGTCGGTGGGAGCGGACCTGCCCGGCGATGCTTTTAGTCGCGCTTGAGCAAGCCCGGCAACTGCGCTACCAACTTCTGATTGTTGAACGGTGCGCGAATAAACCCCCGCTGCTTGCCGTCTGGCCCAATCACCGCCAGGTTGCCACTGTGATCAACCGTGTAGTTCGGCTTGCTGGTATCGGCCGGAATGAACGGGATGCTTACCGCATTGGCCAGCTTCTGCAAGTTATCCAGTGAGCCGGTCAGGCCACGGAAATCCTTGTCGAAATATCCCAGATACTGCTGCAGCTGAGTCGGGGTATCACGGTTCGGGTCAACACTGACCAGAATGACCTGCAAGCGGTCTACCGCTTCCTTGGGCAATTCGCTCTTAACCTGACGCAACTGCGCAAGGGTGGTCGGGCAGATGTCCGGGCAGAAGGTGTAGCCGAAGAACAGTAGCGACCATTTACCTGTAAGTTCATCCACCGCCACGGTCTGACCCTTTTCGTCAGTCATTTCCAGGCTTGGCACCGTGCGGCTCTGCGGCAGCAGAATAATGCCCGCATCGATCAGTTCAGCAGGGTTGCCCTCACTGCGGCCATTGAGCACTTTGTTGACGGTAAGCCCAAGGATCACGGCGACCAGGGCAACGAGGATGAAAACGGTTTTCTGGGTTCGAGTCATAGGTTCAACAGTAAGTAGTGATCAACAAGCAGCGCGATGAACAGCAAAAACAGGTACCAGATAGAGTACTTGAAGGTCTTGATCGCGGCATGCGGCCGACTGCCACGGTACAACACCCAGGCCCATTGCAGGAAGCGCAAGCCCAGTACCGCGGCGCAGGCCAGGTACAGCGGCCCACTCATATGAATGGCATAGGGCAGCAGGCTGACCGCCAGCAACACCAGGGTATAGAGCAAAATGTGCACCTTGGTGTAATGCTCGCCATGGGTCACCGGCAACATCGGAATATCCGCCTTGGCATACTCTTCCTTGCGGTGAATGGCCAGGGACCAGAAATGCGGGGGAGTCCAGGCAAAAATGATCAGTACCAGCAGCAGCGGTTCGGCACTGATATGGCCGCTGACCGCCACCCAGCCCAGCAACGGCGGCGCCGCACCGGCTAACCCGCCAATCACGATGTTCTGCGGTGTGGCCCGTTTGAGAAAGCCGGTGTAGATCACTGCGTAGCCCAGCAGTGAAGCGAGGGTTAGCCAGGCGGTGAGGGCATTGGTAAACACCAGCAGCAGGCCCATGCCTGACAGCGAAAGCAGCAGGGCGAAAATCAGCGCGGCGCCTGGCGTTACCCGGCCTTCGGCCAACGGCCGCTTGTGTGTACGTGCCATTAGCGCATCGATGCGCCGATCCACCACATGATTCACCGCAGCAGCACCGCCGGCGCAGCAGGCGATGCCCAGATTGCCGAACAACAGCACCGTCCAGGGCACGCCCGCACGTGTGGCGAGGAACATGCCCACCAGCGAGGTGATCAGCATCAGCACCACCACCTTGGGCTTGGTCAGTTCCAGATAGTCGCGCCAGCCAGCCTGCTGACTGCGTTCACTCAGAAGCGACGCCATGAGTTATCTCCCAGATAGTGAACCACGCCGCCGTTAGTAAGCGGTGTCAGGCGCCAACCTTGGCTGACTCGACGTGCCTTGGCCTTGGCCACCAGGCGTATACGGTAATTGACCAGCACCATGCTCAGCAGCAGCATGGCGCCACCGGCGTTATGCGCCACGGCCACCGGCAGTGGCAGGTGGAACAGCACATTACTTATCCCCAATCCAACCTGTGCGCCCAGTGCCAGCAACACCACGCCTGCCAACTTGCTCAGGCCATGGCGGTGTAGCTTCCAGCTGAGCATCAGCAGCACACATGTGACCAACAAAGCCCCCATGCGATGGCTCATGTGAATAGCTGTGCGTGCATCACTGTCCAACTGCCCGCCGAGGTAATTGGGGCCGATGTGTTGAGTGAGGTGAAAGCCGTTGGCGAAGTCGGCCTGTGGCCACCATTGGCCATGGCAGGTGGGCAGGTCCACACACGCCACCGCGGCGTAGTTGGCACTCACCCAACCACCCAAGGCGATCTGACCGACAACGACAAGGAACCCCAACGCGGCCACCCGCCTGACGCTCAGGGGCAGCTTGGGCAGGGGAGCAAATGCCCGCGACAATCGCAGGCTCAGCAAGAACAACAGACTCAAGGTGGCAAACCCACCTAATAGATGTGCCGTAACGACCTGCGGCCAAAGCTTGAGGGTCACCGTCCACATGCCGAATGCCGCCTGCGCGAACACCACCACGAGCAACAGTAAAGGCAAGCGATAAGGCTGGCCATCCCGGCCATGGCGACGCCAAGCCTGCCAGGCCAGGAGGGTGATCACCAACGCCAAGGTGCCTGCAAAGTAACGATGGACCATTTCGTTGCGGCCCTTGTGCTCCTCCACCGGCGAGTCCGGATAATGCAGTTCGGCATGAGCCAGCTGCGCCTCGCTCTTGGGCACGCTGATGAAGCCGTAGCAGCCCGGCCAGTCCGGGCACCCCAGGCCGGCATGGGTGAGACGGGTATAGGCCCCGAGCAGCACAACTACCAGCGCCAGCAAGGTGGCAAATACAGCTAGACGGTATCCAGGTCTGGCCATGATCTAGTCCTACCCGATATTGGACAGTTTCAGCAGATGGCGCAGGTCGTTGAGCAGATCCTTGCCCTTGACCCTGGCGTCATAACGCAGCACCAGATTGCCGTGTGGATCGATGACCCAAAGCTGAGCATCTTGCTTGCCCTGACTCACGGCACCGTACTTGTCCAGGTTCAGCGGGTAGCGTTGCAGTTGTGGATATTCACGATCGAGCCGGGCCTGATAATCACCCGTCAACGGCTGGGTTGTGGCCAGGGCATGACTGGCGCGGCTGGCATCGCGACCGAGGCCGACTTGAATCTGCCGGGCCAGGTACACCAGTTGCTGACAATCCAGGCCACATTCCTTAGGCGCGCTGACCAACAGCTGCCAGCGCTGTTCATCGGCGTCCACGCCAAGATCGGCGCGGCTTTTACCATCACCAATCATCTCGCCGTGATAGCTGCGGCTATCGGGCACCCAGAACTGCAACTTATACATGGCAGTGGCCAGTAGCATAGGGCCAACGACCACCAGCAGGATCAGGATCAGTTGCAGGCGTCCGCGAGTTCGCCCGCGCGGCGTCTTGCCTTCAGACATGTTGAGTGGACTCGTGACGGCTCCCATGCTGTTTCTCCTTTTTGTTGTTATGCCAGCCGAAGTAGAGGTAGAGCAGGACCAACGCCAACGCCAGGGCAAACCACTGCACGGCGTAGCCCACATGTTTTTCCGGCCCCATGGCAACCACAGGCCAGTCCAGACGGTAGCTGACCGGGCTGGCCTCCAGACGCAGTTCATGAGCAAAGCCCTGGCGCGCCAACTGCGTCCAGAGATGACCGGCATCGATGGCTGTCAGCAGCCGCGGCCAACTGCCACCCTCAGGATCGGCATGCAGCTGGAAGGTCGCGCCTGGGGCGATATATACCCAGGCATCCAGGCTCAAGGTTTGCTCCGGCGTAGCGAACTGCACGGGATTGCGTCGGTCCGGCCATGGTAACCAGCCGCGATTGAGCAGTAGCCAAAGCCCGCTGGACTGATCGAAAAAGGGTTGTAAAAGCTCGACGCCGACGTGGCCATCCCGCATGCGGTTATCCAGCAGCAAACTGTGCTGGGTATCAAAATGGCCGAATAGGCGAACACGGCGGTAAGCCGGGTCTTGCACCTGGGTCAGTTGCGTCACACCAATGGGTTCGCCAGCCTGGCGCTCGGCGTAGCTGCCAAGCAGGTCGCGCTTTTGTTCCGCACGCCCGAGTTGCCAGAAACCGAGGCCGATCAAGCCCGGTAGCAGCAACAGCACTACCAGCGTCGGCAGCCAACCAGGGCGAAATGGCTTCACCCGGTCACCCCATGGTCAATCGCTATACTTAAGGTCATCGATGCATCCCCCCGGAGTTTCGCCATGCTTAAAGCTGCGATTGTCCTGATGCTGCTGGCGACCATCGCCAGTCTGTTCAGTGGCCTGTTCTTTCTGGTCAAGGACGATGGCGACTCCACACGTCTGCTCAAAGCCCTGACCGTGCGGGTTACCCTCGCCGCGCTGACCCTGGCGCTGGTGACCTGGGGCTTTTACAGCGGCCAACTAGTCTCCCACGCGCCGTTCTAAAACCCGCTACAGCACATACACAAAGATAAACAACCCGACCCAGACCACGTCGACGAAGTGCCAATACCAGCTAGCCGCTTCGAAGCCGAAATGCTTATCGGGGCTGAAGTGTCCACGCATGATGCGCACCAACATAACGAACAAAATCAGCGTGCCCATGGTGACGTGCGCACCATGGAATCCGGTGAGCATGAAGAATGTTGCGCCATAGATTCCCGAACCCAGGGTCAAACCAAGCTCGTTGTAGGCTTCGTGATACTCGTACGCCTGCAGAATGAGGAAGGCGACTCCGAGCACGATGGTCAAGCCGAGCCAGAATTTCAGCGCACCCCGGTGATCCTTGCGCAGGGCGTGGTGCGCGATAGTCACCGTGACACTGGAGCTGACCAGCAAAATGGTATTGATCAACGGCAGATGCCAAGGATCGATGATGTCTTTTGCCGGTGGAAATAGCTTCGGATCCGGCGTGTTCAGCAATGGCCAGGAAAACTCGAAGTTTGGCCAGAGCATGTGCGCTACGCCCTTGGCACCTTCTCCCCCCAACCAGGGCCCGGCCAGATTGCGGACGTAGAACAACGCCCCGAAGAAGGCGATGAAAAACATTACCTCGGAAAAAATGAACCACGACATCCCCCAGCGGAACGACCTGTCCAACTGCGGGCTATAGAGCCCGGCGCGACTTTCCTTGACGACCGCGCCAAACCAGCCGAACAGCATGTAAGCCAGGCACAGCGCGCCGAAGAAGAAGATCCACGGACCATGGGAATCCGGTCGCCCGGCCTTGAGATCGTTGAACCAGGTACCCAGGCCAAACACCGTAATGAACATGCCGATGGTGGCAATGATCGGCCACTTGCTCTGCGCCGGAACGTAGTAGTGCTCATGCGAAGCCATTGAGTGTTCTCCTTATCGGGCACCCTGTGTGTCCTGGCTCGCCAGGTGTGCAACCGGCGGGTGGCGAGCGGTGATATCGAACAACGTGTAAGCCAGCGTCAGGTGTTTCACATCCTTGGGCAGGTCGCGGTCGACGATAAAGCGCACCGGCATTTCGATACGCTCTCCTGGCTGCAGTACTTGCTGGGTAAAACAGAAGCACTCGGTCTTGTGAAAGTAGGCCGCCGCTTCTGCCGGGGTGATGCTTGGAACAGCTTGGGCGCTCATAGGCTTGTCGGTCGGATTGCGCGCTATGAACACCATTTGGTTCACTGCTCCCGGGTTGACGTCGATCTGGTCGGCGGTGGAGTAGAACTCCCAGACCATGTCACTGGCATTGGTCGACATAAACTGCACCTTCACCATGCGACTCGGGTCACTGGTCTGGCTGCCTTCATACTGCCCACCGGTCTTGCCGTTGATACCGAATGCCTTGCACATCACGTCGTAGATCGGCACCAAGGCAAAGCCGAAGGCGAACATCACCACAGTCAGCAGCAACAGCCGCACGACCAGGCGTTTGAGCGAGGTCCCTTCACTCATGGTTCATCCTCAGGCCCAGGCCGTTCATTTCACTTCCGGTGGTGTCTGGAAGGTGTGGTAAGGCGCAGGGGATGGCACTGACCACTCCAGGCCTTCAGCACCATCCCAAGGCTTGGCTGGGGCAGGCGCACCACCGCGAATGCATTTGATGACAATGAACAGGAAGAAGATCTGTGTGGCGCCGAACATGAAGGCACCGATCGATGAAATCATGTTGAAGTCGGCGAACTGCAGGTTGTAGTCCGGGATCCGTCGGGGCATCCCGGCCAAACCGACAAAGTGCATCGGGAAGAACGCCATGTTCATGCCAACGAAGGACAGCCAGAAATGCAGCTTGCCCAAGGTTTCGTCGTACATGTGCCCGGTCCACTTCGGCAGCCAGTAATAGGCCGAAGCAAAAATCCCGAAGATTGCACCCGGCACCAGCACGTAATGGAAATGGGCGACCACGAAATAGGTATCGTGGTATTGGAAATCCGCCGGGGCAATAGCCAGCATCAACCCTGAAAAGCCGCCAATGGTGAACAGGATGACGAAGGCAATGGCGAACAGCATCGGTGTCTCGAAGGTCAGCGAGCCTTCCCACATGGTGCTGACCCAGTTGAACACCTTCACTCCGGTCGGCACTGCGATCAGCATGGTGGCGTACATGAAAAACAGCTCGCCAACCACCGGAATGCCCACCACGAACATATGGTGAGCCCACACGATAAAGGACAGGAAGGCGATCGCACCGGTGGCATAAACCATCGAGGTATAGCCAAACAGTGGCTTGCGCGAAAACGCCGGGATGATCGAGCTGACCGCGCCGAATGCCGGCAGGATCATGATGTAGACCTCGGGGTGGCCGAAGAACCAGAACACATGCTGGAACAACACTGGATCACCGCCGCCCGCAGCGCTGAAGAAGCTGGTGCCGAAGTGAATATCCATGAGCATCATGGTTACCACACCGGCCAGAACCGGCATGACCGCAATCAACAGAAACGCGGTGATCAACCAGGTCCAGACGAACAGCGGCATTTTCATCAGCGTCATGCCTGGAGCACGCAGGTTGAGAATGGTGGCAATCACGTTGATCGCCCCCATGATCGAGCTGATGCCCATCAGGTGAATGGCGAAAATGAAGAAGGTCACGCTTTCCGGAGCATAGGTAGTCGATAGTGGGGCATAAAACGTCCAACCGAAGTTGGGCCCGCCACCCGGCATGAACAGCGTCGAAACCAGCAGCAGGAAGGCCGCTGGTAGCAGCCAAAAGCTGAAGTTGTTCATGCGCGGCAAGGCCATGTCCGGCGCGCCGATCATCAATGGAATCATCCAGTTGGCCAGGCCGACAAACGCGGGCATCACGGCCCCAAAGACCATCACCAGCCCGTGCATGGTGGTCATCTGGTTGAAAAACTCCGGCTGAACGATCTGCAGGCCTGGCTGGAACAGTTCGGCGCGAATCACCATGGCGAAAGAGCCGCCCAGCAGGAACGCAATAAAGCTGAACCACAAGTACATGGTGCCAATGTCTTTATGGTTGGTGGTCAGCACCCAGCGCATCAAGCCTTTGGCCGGTCCGTGGGCGTGTTCATGACCCTGGCTGTGGTCGTCGATCACTGCGCTCATGTCCTGTCTCCTGCAATCCGGTGGCTGGTGCGGGAATTCCTGTCAGGTCGGCTCATTTGCTTTCTGCCTGTTTGATCGCCAGCACATCTTTAGGCGTGACCATGTCGCCTTTGTTATTGCCCCAGGCGTTTCGCTCGTAGGTCACCACGGCAGCAATGTCGACTTCCGAAAGCTGTTTGCCGAAAGCCGCCATGGCCGTGCCCGGCTTGCCATGGAAGACAATGCTCAAGTGATCTTCCTTCGGTCCGGTAGCGATCTTCGAACCCTTGAGGGCCGGGAACATCGGCGGAAGGCCCTGGCCTTCAGCCTGGTGACAGGCGACACAGGTGGTGTGGTAAACCTTGTCACCACGCTCGACCAACTCTTCAAGCGTCCATTCCTTGCTGGTCAGTTCCTTGAGCTTGGCCGCATCTGCCTTGCGCTCGGCGAGCCAGGTGTCGTAATCGGCTTTGGATTTGACCTCCACCACCACAGGCATGAAGCCATGGTCCTTACCGCACAGTTCAGTACATTGGC
Source organism: Pseudomonas sp. DG56-2 (assembly GCF_004803755.1). Taxonomy (NCBI): domain Bacteria; kingdom Pseudomonadati; phylum Pseudomonadota; class Gammaproteobacteria; order Pseudomonadales; family Pseudomonadaceae; genus Pseudomonas; species Pseudomonas sp. DG56-2. The sequence continues at coordinate 56,826 of NZ_CP032311.1, read as the reverse complement.
CGCGGTAAATGCCGGGTTTCTCGACCCGGGTCCAGGCTTCGTTGACGAAGCCGGGAATGGCGTCGCGCTTGACTGCAAATGCCGGCACCCACCAGGAGTGAATCACGTCGGCAGCCGTCACCAGAAAGCGTACCTTGGCGCCGACCGGCAGCACCAATGGCTGGTCGACTTCAAGCAGGTAATGCTCGTCTTTGGGGGCTTTGTTGTGGATCTGGTCGGCGGGCGTGGCCAGATTACTGAAGAACTCAACGTCCTGGCCCAAGTACTTGTAATGCCATTTCCACTGGTAACCGGTGACTTGAATATCGACATCCGATTCACTGGCATCGTAAATATCGATCAAGGTCTTGGTCGCAGGGATGGCCATGGCCACCAGGATCAGGAAGGGCACCACTGTCCACATGATCTCGACCCAGGTGTGCTCGTGAAAATGAGCAGGCTGCTGGCCGGTTGAACGACGGTGGACGATCATCGACCAGAACATCGCACCAAAGACCACCAGGCCAATGATCACGCAGATCCAGAAGATGGTCATGTGCAGGTCGAACACTGCGTTGCTGACTTCTGTCGCCCCTGGCGCCATGTTCACGGTCCAGGCGGCGTTGGCCTGACCGAATACCGACCACAACAGGAGGCCCATCCAGACATGTGGATGTCGCATCATTGCGGGTTCCCCTTATCGTTCTTGTTATCCCGGAGGCGTGGACCTACGGCTAAGGGTACGGCGGCCAAGACTGCGAACTTCGACGACCGAGCCCCTGCGAACTGCAGTCGGGCCTCATCAGCGAATCACTTTCAAACCGGAGTATAGACAGCGACCTCGTCGACGCAACGCGATAGGAAAATTCCTCGACCCCAAGTTGAACGTTTGCGCGCAAAGCCGCGAACTAGCCGGGGTGAGAGCACAATGATGGCATTTCGATATAATCTCTGAATATAAGACTGGATCGGTTATGCCAAATACGTCTTAGCCGTTTGCAGAACCGAGCTATTTTATGTCTTCCGTTTGTCACGCCTTTACCCTGGAGTTGTCATGAACATCGCCGCTTTGCGCGAGCAGATTTCCCGTGCCCATCAACATGAGACCGAAACCGGCCAACTGAAAGATCAACTTATCAAGCAACTGCCGCACTTACATCCTTCGATTCAACTGCCGGAGATTGACGCCCAAGGCGCGTTGACCCGCTTCGTCAGCGCCTACATCGAACAGGTTCCAGAGCTGCTTGAGGCCGCCAATGAAGTGGCCCGCGAAGCCGGTATCGAATCGCAAATAAAACCTGTACTGAAAATTGCTGAACAGTATTTCCTGCAGCCACCCGCCATCACCAATGGCCACCTCGGCCTGGGTTGCCTGCTGGATGAAGCCTACCTGGCGCATCGCTTGGTAGAAGAAGTGAACGACTTGTATATCAAGCACTTCAACCAGCCGTTGATACCGCTGGATACCACTGTGGCCAACCTGATTGCCCACCAACTGATCGGCGAAGAATTCGCCAACCAGTTGGACGAAGTGGTTCACCACTCGGTGGACGAAATGCTTGATGAAGAAAGCTTCGCTCTGGAATCGGTCGAGCAGTATCGCCACAAGCTCAGCAGCCCCGAAACAGGCGCTGCCTGGAAACGCTGGCCTTGTCTGTCACGTCAGCTGGGTGTCGGCCTGGATCTGGATCAGCCGGCTTAAGCACTTATTGCGCCCCCACCGGCAATGATTGCCGGTAGGAGCGGGCTTTAGCCGCGATGAGTCAGGCGCCCAAGCCCGCCGTTGTGCGCACCCGCCCTTCGGTCCGGCGTTTCAATCTGCGCTGCTCAATCACTAGCCGCGAACCCTTGCCTGCGTTGGCCCGCCCCCAATCTTCAAGCAGTTCAAGGCATGAATGATCGATATAGCTGAGGTTGGCCAGCGGCACATGCAGCGTGGTCCCTGCTGGAATACCTTCAAGCACTTGGGCCAACGCCGGCACCTTGAGAAAGGTTGCCGCGCCGCTCAAGCGCAGCTCCAGATGACCGGGAACATCAAGGCTGGCCAAGCTGATTTTCAGGCGTGCCGCCTTCAGCGCCAACTTAAGCAAGGTCAGTGCAAAACCCAGCAACACTCCGGTCAACAGATCAGTAAAGATGATCGCTAGCGCCGTGACCGCGTAGGTAAACATCGGCATACGGCCGTACCGGCTCAAACCCTTGAAAGCCTTGAAGTCCACCAGTTTGATACCGGTGTACACCAGCACCCCCGCAAGACTCGCCACGGGTATCTGCTGCAACAAACTGCCAAGTACCACGACAAACGCCAGCAACCACACCCCGTGCAGAATTGCCGACAAACGCGTTTGGGCACCGGCCTGAACATTGGCGGAGCTGCGCACAATCACCCCGGTCATGGGCAACGCCCCCAGCACACCGCAGAGCATGTTGCCCAATCCTTGCGCCGATAATTCACGATCAAAATCCGAACGCTGACCATTGTGCATGCGGTCTACAGCAGCAGCGGAAAGCAACGTTTCAGCACTGGCGATAAACGCCAGGGCAAAAGCTGCCACCAGCAGATTCGGATCAGCCAGACTCAGGAGATCAGCCGGACGCAACCAGTCGATAGCCTCACTCAGATCCGCCGGTACTTGAACGCGATTGACCGGCAGCGTGAGCCAGATACTGATTGCGGTCATCAAGGCGACCCCGAGCAGCGCACCAGGCACAAACCTCAGCGTTTGCGGCCGAAATCGCTCCCAGCCCCACATAACCGCGATAGTGCCCAGCCCCAATGCAGCAGCCTGCAAACCCTGGTCCCGTCCACCTTGCATGAACGCTTGCCTGACGGTGTCAGGGAAACCAGCCAGATTGGCAAGGCCTGAAGGCTGCGGCGTGCTGTCGAACATCACATGTACCTGGGACAAAACAATCAACACACCGATACCGGCGAGCATGCCGTAGACCACCGCAGGAGCCGTAACCCGAAACCAGCACCCCAGGCGCAAGCGCCCGGCCAGCAGTTGCAGCAGGCCTGCCAGCAACAGAATCGGACCCAGCATTGCCACGCCGTGCTGACGTACCAGCTCAAACACCAAAACAGCCAGGCCAGCGGCAGGACCGCTTACCTGCAGGGGCGAGCCGGCGAGCCAACCGACCACGATCCCGCCGATGATTCCAGTAATCAGACCCTTGGCTGGCGGCATGCCCGAGGCTATGGCGATACCCATGCACAAGGGCAGGGCGACCAGAAAAACCACTACAGAGGCCAGTAGCTCCCGCGGGATTAACGCTTTCGCTTGTGTCTTGTTCACCGTGTCACTCCTTCTCTCAAGATTCACAGCCATTCCGATGGCCGCAGGCACAACCCCTGACAAACACGCAGCCGCTAGCCGCCAGCAGGCCGGCAAGGCAGTCAGGAGAATTCAAGGCAGCCGATGACCAGACCGCACCCGTGGGTGCAGCGGTCAATCAGGCAGTTATGGAGGTTTCAAGGACGCTTAGTAGCGGCCTTTGGGTGTTGCGCAGGGAATCGGTTGACCGGCGGACAGCGGTTGGAAGCTGTCGCTGGCAGCATCGTATGCTTCGATCTGGCTGGTTTCGATGTCATAGATCCAGCCATGGATAAACAACTGGCCGGCTGCCAGACGCGAAGCCACCGAAGGGTGGGTACGCAAGTGGTGCAACTGGGCAATGACGTTTTCCTTGGTCAGTACCTGCATGCTTTCATGCTCGCTGCCGCAGGAACAATTGTCCTCGACCACCGTGCGGGCCACCTCGGCATGGCGTAACCAGGCCTTTACCGTCGGCATCTTCTCGAGACTTTGAGGGTTCAGTACTGCGCGCATCGCGCCGCAATCGGAGTGACCGCAAACAATGATGTGATGTACGCCCAAGGCCAGTACTGCGTATTCGATGGCGGTGGATACACCACCATTCATCTGCCCATACGGCGGTACTACGTTACCCACGTTACGGGTAACGAACAGGTCGCCGGGCGAGCTTTGGGTGATCAACTCGGGCACGATGCGCGAGTCAGCGCAGGTGATGAACATGGCACGAGGCTTTTGCGAGGTGGCGAGCTTCTTGAACAACTCCTGCTGCTCAGGAAAAACGTCGTGGTGAAACCGCAGAAAGCCGTCGACGATATGCTTCAGGGCGGCATCAGCGCTCTCGGCAGGTGCTTCCGGAACGACCTTGGATGGGTCCTTGACGGGCATGATTCATCCTCTTTGACGGTTTTTGGTTAAGTCCATTTTACCGGGTTGATGATTCAAATAGCGCATGTCGTTTGGATGACCAGCGCGCACCAACAATCACATCAGTTGTTGGCTGAATTCCTACGCTACGCGGAAAAACTTAACTCAAACTGAATTAAGAGGCTCTAGAACGGGCGTTCCAGAGATTCAAGGAGAGGCCAGAATAATATCAAAAAACCATCAATGGCCAATACCCATTACTTACGTCAGAGCAACGACATCTGCCCTCCTGGCGGACAAAAGGCACTGCAATCAAGCGCATAGCCTTTGCGCTGATTCAGCTCCAGGCGACGGATCGCCTTGGCGAACCGCTGCGCCAACAAGTCGGCAAATACACCTTCACCGCGCATGCGCGCACCAAAGCGGCTGTCATACAACTCTCCACCGCGGCTCTGGCGGATAAGACTCAATACATGGTTGGCGCGTTGTGGATAGTGATCCTGCAACCATTGCTCGAACAACGGTGCAACCTCCAGCGGCAAACGCAACAGCATGTACGCCGCGCTCAGCGCTCCGGCGTTCTTGGCCGCCTCAAGCAACTGCTCCAGCTCGCTGTCATTGATCATCGGGATCATCGGTGAACACAGCACGCCTACCGGAACGCCGGCCTCACTCAGCACCCGGATCGCTCGCAATCGCGCCTTGGGCGCTGCGGCCCGAGGCTCCAGCGTGCGTTTTAGCTCATCATCGAGGGTCGTCAGGCTGATCATTACCGTCACCAAGCGTTGCCGGGCCAGCTCGGCGAGCACATCCAGGTCACGAAGGATCAACGAGCCTTTGGTGACAATCGTGACCGGATGACGATAGCGCAGCAGCACCTCCAGCAAGCGCCGGGTCAGTTTCTGCTCGCGTTCGATGGGTTGGTAGGGATCTGTGTTGGAGCCAAGATTGATCGGAGCACAGACATAACCCGGCTTGCTCAACTGCTGCTCAAGCACTTGCGCAGCATTGGTCTTGGCGATCAGCTTGGTCTCGAAATCCAGTCCAGGAGACAAATCCCAGTAGGCATGGCTTGGCCGCGCATAGCAGTAGATACAACCATGCTCGCAGCCACGATAGGGATTGATCGAGCGGTCGAAAGGCAGATCGGGTGAGGTGTTGCGAGTAATGATGGACTTGGCCGTCTCGCTGCGCACCTCGGTCCCTTGGGTCATGGGTACCTCTTGGTACCAGCCATCGTCTTCTGCAAGCGATTGCCTGGGGGCGAAGCGATTGTGGGGATTGAGGGTCGTACCACGGCCCCTTTGCGGTGCTGGAGAGAACATCGCGCCAACCTCTATACTGTATTTACATACAGTATAGAGGTATGGCTATTTCTGCCAGCGCCTTTGGTCAATCATCTTCAGCCACACCATACCAGCGCAGGAAGGGCACATAGCTCACTGGACGTCCCAGGAAAGCTTCCAGGCTTTGCGAAATTGGGCGCGCCGCACCTTGTGACAGAACCACATCCTGCAACGCTCGCCCCGTCGAAGCACTGCGCAAGCCTTCGCTCTGGAAACGTGTAAACAAATCAAAAGCCTGAGCATCGGACCACAGGTAAGCGTAGAAACTCGCGTCATATCCACTGACCAAGTGATCCAAGGCATGCATGGGACGTTCAAAACCTACCAATGGCCAACCACAAACCTGCGCATGACTGGTCTCGGCTCGCTGGTCGATTGTCCTGCCGTCATCAGCTGACAGGTGCAGATCGAAATCGAACAAGGCTTGAGACAGCAGGAGTGCGCACTCCTGAATGCCCTCGCCCTGCAAAGCCGTCAGCGCCAGTTGTACCTGCTCCGTTGTCAGCTTGCGGCCATCCTCATGGTGCGAAGAAATGTCGGCCATGTAGTCGGCATCCCACGCCCAACGTTCAAGCAATTTACTCGACACCTCTACGCCGTCCGCCCCCAAGCGTCGTAGATCGGACAGTAGATGGTTGTTGGTGCGCACCAGCAGGTGGTGCATGGCATGCCCGTACTCGTGAAACAACTTGCGCAGAGAGAGGTGACTGAGTTGTGGTTGCTCACCACCAATGCCTGGTGCGATGTCGCTGAACACTACCGCCACGGCGCCATGGTAGATACCCTCGGCATCGATCCGTCGGTGCCAGATGTATGAGGTAGAAACGCCCAACACTTGTTTGCCAGGTCGGTCGATCAGGTCGAGGTGAATATAACCAATCGTCGCATGGTCCTGGAGCACCTCAAAGGTGAGTACGCCTGGATCCCAGGCCGCGACGGACTCATCAGTGTTCAAGGTGACGCCAAACAACTGCCAGGTCAGCTCACGCAAAGCTTGCACCACCTTGTCCAGCGGGAAGAAGCCGCGCAGCCCTTTAGCCGGAAGACCCAACGTTGCCCGCGCATCAGCAGCCTGCAGATAAGTCACGTCCCAAGGTTGGACAGTCTCCAGACCATGGGACTGCCCCACCGCCTGCAGTCGTGTTTGCCTTCGCTGCATCCCTGGGCCAACCCTGCGAACCAGATCGTCGAGAAAGCCTGCAACTTGCTCGACGGAGCCGGCACTTTTCGATTCAAGGCTCAACGCCATGTAACTGTCAAACCCTAGCAGGCGGGCTTTTTCGAGCCTGAGTTGCGCCAACTGCTCCAGCACCGGGCCGTTGTCATGTGCCAGTTCACTGTCCCAGCCGCGGGTGGTGTATGCGCGGTAAACCTGCTCGCGCAGGGCGCGGTCCGTGGCATGTTTAAGAATCGCGTTGCACGGTTCCTGCACACAAACAATCAGCCAGCCGGGCAATGAGGCATCCCTGGCCTTTTGAGCCAGGTCGGCGCGCAGCGGTTCAGGAACCCCCTCAAGCTGCGTTTCATCGGTAATGTGGATGCTGGATTGCTCAACCGACTTCTGCAGCGTTTCCTGGAATTTCCCCTCCAACTCGCGGATCCGCGACTCCAGCTGTTCCAGTTCAAGCTGTCTGGCATCGTCCAGGCCAACACCTGCCAGACGAAACTCCTTGAGCACTTGTTGCAAGGTGCCACGCTGATGGGCATCAAGATTGGCCCCCACGTCGCTGGCGGCGAGACGCTCATACAAAACATGCAGCGGCGCATTTTTAAGCTTCTGCTTGAAGCGCGCGTCGATGAGTCCATAGCACTCGAACACTTCAGATGCCCAGGCATCGCCTCGAGCCATCAAAGGAACCATGGAGTAGAACACTCCCTGCAACCTGGCATCCAGCCCATCCACGGCAAGCACCAGGTCGTCCCAAGTGGGCAATGCCTGCTGATGGCCGATGATTTGGTCGATGCCGTTTTCGTGCTCCTCGATCACCTGATCGACAGCAGGACGTAAATGCTCCAGGGTGATTTGGTCGTAGGCGATCAGACCTTGGGCGCCCAACAGTGGATTTTCAGTACTCATAGTGCTTCCTTGCTCGGGTTATCAGTGACCCGAGCTTGCAAGACACATCAGCCTGACAAGCGGTAACTATCTACTGCACGGGAAAATACAAGACACCCAGGGCAGGACGCCCCGGGTAGGGTGACAGCCTTACTCCGCAGGCTTTTTCAGCTTGGGATTGGGGAAGAACTGAACAGTCTGCACCTTCGCCTCGGCTGGTTTGACCTCGATCTTGTTGACTCGAGTGCCCAGCTCCTTGGGCACCGACAGCCCCTGTTCGTTGAGCGTGTCGCAGAACCCACACGCCACACACTCTCGATGCGGGACGCTGTCTTCGCTCCACATCATCAGTTTGTCCGGCTCGCTGCATGCCGGGCAGACTGCCCCGGCGATGAAGCGTTTTTTCGTTATCACAGGCCCATCGCTCATGCCGCCACATCCTCACTCAAACCACAATGGCGCAAGAGTGCATCGATTGATGGCTCACGACCACGGAAGTCGACGAACAGCAGCATCGGCTCCTGCGAGCCGCCACGCGCCAGAATCGCCTCGCGAAAAGCACGACCCGTTTGCGCGTTTAGCACGCCTTCTTCCTCAAACCGCGAGAACGCATCGGCCGAGAGCACTTCAGCCCACTTGTAACTGTAGTAGCCCGCGGCATAACCCCCGGCAAAGATGTGCGCAAAGCTGTTGGGGAAGCGGTTGTACGCAGGTGGCCGCATGACCGAGACTTCGTCGCGAATGCCCTCGAGCACTTCCAGCACACTACGGCCGTCGCCGTGGCTGGCGTGCAGTTCGAAGTCGAACAGCGAGAACTCCAATTGACGGACCATCATCAGCCCGGACTGGAAGTTTTTCGCCGCCAGCATTTTCTCAAGCAGGTCTTGTGGAAGGGCTGCACCGGTTTCGTAATGAGCGGAGATCAGCGCCAGACCTTCAGGCTCCCAGCACCAGTTTTCCATGAACTGGCTAGGCAGTTCCACGGCATCCCAGGCCACACCATTGATTCCCGACACACCGGCATGCTCGATGCGAGTCAGCAAGTGGTGCAAGCCATGCCCAAACTCGTGGAACAAGGTGGTGACTTCATCGTGCGTCAGCAGCGCAGGTTTACCAGGTACTGCAGGCGTGAAGTTACATACCAGGTTTGCCACCGGGCTCTGCAATTGGCCCTCCGCGTTCCGTCGACGGTCGCGGGCACCGTCCATCCAAGCGCCGCCACGCTTGTTGGCGCGGGCATAAAGGTCGAAGAAGAAGCGGCCTACGTGCTGACCATGCTCCTTAATTTCGAACAGGCGCACATCCGGATGCCAGGTGTCGAAGCCCTTGAGCTCGGCAATTTCGATACCGTACAGACGCTGGACAATAGCGAACAGACCAGACAACACCTTATCAATCGGGAAGTAGGCACGCAGGGTTTCCTGAGACACGCTGTAGCGCTGCTCACGGAGTTTTTCGCCGTAAAAGCCGCTGTCCCAGCTTTGCAGGTCCGGACAACCTTGCTCGGCCGCGTAAGCCTTGAGCTGAGCCAGATCCTGGATGGCAAACGGCTTGCTGCGCTTGGCCAGGTCACGCAGGAAGGTCAGCACCTGGTCGCTGGACTCGGCCATTTTTGTTGCCAGGCTCAGCTCAGCGTAGTTCGCATAGCCCAGCAGTTCGGCTAACTCCTGGCGCAGGTCAAGAATTTCGCCCATCACCGGACCGTTGTCGAACTGACCGGCATTAGGACCCTGATCAGAAGCGCGGGTGCAGTAGGCGGCGTAAATTTCTTCGCGCAACGCGCGATCTTCGCCGTAAGTCATCACGGCGTAGTAGCTGGGGAACTCCAGGCTGATCAGCCAGCCATCAAGCCCTTTGGCCTGGGCTGCAGCGGCCATCTGCGCCTTGGCCGAATCAGTCAGTCCGGCCAGCGCAGCCTCATCGGTGACATGCTTGGTCCAGGCCTGGGTGGCATCGAGCAACTGGTTGGAGAACCGGCTGCCCAGCTCGCTGAGTTTGCTTTGCACCTGGGCATACCGTTGCTGCTGATCAGCTGGCAGGTCGATACCCGACAGGCGGAAGTCACGCAGGGCATGTTCAAGAATAGTCTTTTGCGCAACGTCGAAGCTTGCCGCTTCCGGGCTGGCGATCAACGCCTCGTAGGCCTGGAACAGCTCGCGGTTCTGGCCAAGTTCAGTGGCATACGCACTGAGCGCTGGCAGGCAGGCCTCGTAGGCTTCACGCAGCTCGGCGCTGTTGCACACGGCATTGAGGTGACTGACCGGGCTCCAGGCGGCGCCCAGGCGATCATTGAGTTCGTCCATGGCCAGCACCAGACCGGCCCAGCTTGGTTGCTGGCCTTGAGTCTTGAGGATTTGGGCAATAGCTGTACGGTTGTCGGCCAGGATCTGTTCAATCGCCGGCTGCACATGCTCGGCACGGATCGCCGAGAAGGGCGGCAAGTCATAAGACTGCAGTAGCGGGTTGTTCGCACTCACGGTTAAACACCTTGGCAGAAGAAACACCGGACCATCTTAATTACAATCGACGCAGACCGCAGCCCTATCAACACCAAAGAGAACCCCTATCATGGCCATTCGCACCTTCCAGAACCATTCGCCGCGCTTGGCCGAGCGTGCCTTCGTGGACCGCAGCGCCGTGGTGCTGGGTGATGTCGAGATCGGTGCAGACAGCTCCGTCTGGCCACTGACAGTGATCCGCGGCGATATGCACCGAATCCGCATTGGCGCTCGCACCAGCGTGCAAGACGGCAGCGTGTTGCACATTACCCATGCCGGCCCGTTCAATCCCGACGGCTTTCCATTGCTGATCGGTGACGAAGTGACCATCGGTCATAAAGTGATGCTGCATGGCTGCACCCTCGGCAACCGGATTCTGGTCGGCATGGGCAGTACGATCATGGACGGGGCAATCGTCGAAGACGAAGTGATCATTGGTGCCGGCAGTCTGGTCCCGCCGGGAAAACGCCTGGAAAGCGGCTACCTGTATGTTGGCAGCCCGGTCAAACAGGCCCGGGCCTTGACTGAAAAGGAACGCGCGTTCTTCCCCTACAGCGCCAGCAACTACGTAAAACTCAAAGACCAGCACTTGGCCGAAGGCTATCACTTGCCTGAGTGAGTCCGTCCACGCCCCTTATCGAGACAGTTATGCATCAGCAGAATATTCTTTTCGACCTCGACGGCACCCTGACCGATCCGCGCCTGGGCATCACGCGTTCGATCCAGTTCGCCCTGGCCAAGCTGGATATCGATGAACCAGACCTGGCGCGTCTTGAGCACTTCATCGGCCCTCCGTTGCTACAGGCATTCATGCAATTTTATGGCTTCGACGAAGCCAAAGCCTGGCAAGCGGTGAATTTCTACCGCGAGCGCTTCAAGGTGACCGGATTGTATGAAAACCTGGTGTTCGAGGGTGTCCAGCCGCTCCTCGAAGCCTTGAACGGGCAGGGCAGAACGCTGTACATCGCCACGTCCAAGCCTTGGCAGTTTGCCCGTGAGATTGCCCGGCATTTCCAGTTCGATCATCACTTCAAAGTGATCTACGGCAGTGAGCTGGACGGCACCCGTACCAACAAGGTCGAGTTGATTGCTCACCTGCTTGCCGAGGAATCGCTGGATCCGGCGCAAACCTTGATGATCGGCGACCGCAAGCACGACCTGATTGGCGCTCGCAGCAATGGACTGGAAGCTGTCGCAGTCGGATACGGCTTTGGCAGTCATGAGGAGCTGACAGCGGAACAACCGGCCTATCACTTTGCGACCTTGGCCGAGCTGCACAGCGCGTTCATCACCAACCGGGGCTGACAACTACCGCGGGGTGAGGGCGCGCTTGCTCCGTGATTCTATTCAGGGCTTGCTGGCGCTGCTCGAGCGACAGCCGCCCGAGGCTTTCAACCCGCTGATAGAAAGCTTCCCAATCCCCATTTACCTGGGTAAACAGCGCCGCGAACGCTGGCACCCATTGGTCGTACAATCCAAAGGGCAACAGCTTGGCGTTGTTCATTGGCGCATTGATCCAGGCGTCAAAACGGCCTTTACCTCCCCACTGGCTGTCGCGCAAAGTACGGTATTCTCGGCGCAAGCGCTCGAATTCGGCTTGTTTTCCGGCACGCTTGGCTGATTCAGTCAGCGGTGCTGCGTACAACGCCTTCAACCGTTCACGGCTGGCCAGAACCAAAGCCATGAACTGATCGCGTTGTTGACCATCGTCCAGTGTCTGCGCTGGCAGGCCGCGAGCAGCACGCCACTGGCGAGAACCTTCCTGTTCGACAAAGGTGGCAAATGATTCGTTGAATGCCGTGTCGTCCTGCACATACACGCGCTGGTGTGCCAGTTCATGGAAAATGACCGTGGCCAGTCGCTCGTCACCCCAGCCCAGCATCGAGCTCAGGATCGGGTCATCAAACCAACCCAGGGTCGAGTAGGCCTCCACACCCCCCACATACACATCCAGCCCCTGCTGCTTTTGCAGCGCAGCTGCGCCGCGGGCAGCACCTTGAGTGTAATAACCGCGATAGGCGACGCACCCGGCAATGGGAAAGCAATGGGTCTGGGGTTCGAGGGAAAACTCCGGCGTAGCAAACACATTCCACACCACAAACGGGCGGCCAATGTCCGCATAAACCCGGTAGCTGCGGTTATCCGGCAGTTTCAACTGCGCGCTGGCGAACGTCCTGGCCTGTTCGGCGTGCAGCAGGTGCTGACGCAATTTCGGGGGGGTGGCGGGCTGCGCGAGCACCTCGGAGACCGGTTTGCGCGCCTGCAACAGCTGCCACTGCCCGCTGGCCAACTGCCCGTAATAGCCAATGCTGGAACAACCGTTGAGCAGCCCGAGCGCCAGCACGGGAACCAAGTAGCGAAAAAAATGGTCGAGTGCCCCAAGACTTGAGCGCAATAAAAGAAATAGTCGAAGCATTGGTGTCCCGTTATCCGCTCAAGAGCTCATCAGCTTCAAGACTATCCTGCCCGGCTGGAGTTTTGCCATGCGTACACTGCTTGTCTTCAGTGGTCTTCTGCTTTTATCCGGCTGTGCCGGCTTGCCTGCCCCCGATCCCAACCAGGCCTGGATCGACCTTGCGCCCAGTTCGGACGATACCTTGCATGCCGTAGAGGTAGACGAGCGTACTTGGAGTGATAACCGTTATTTCGAAGTCTCGCCCGGCAGCCACGAACTGACGGTGCGCTACCTGTTCCCGGTGACCCCCAGCAATATTGGCCCGGTCAGCGAGCCGCTGTGGCGCGATTGCCAACTGAATCTCAAGTTCAAGGATTTCAATGCCGGGCAACGCTACCAGCTTGAAGCGGGCAGCATAGGCTTTCGCCCGTGGGCAAAGCTCTACGACGACCAGCGTAATCTGCTCAGCAAAGGAGCTCCGGCGGGCTGCCAGCGCACCTGACAGTGTGAATGGCGCTATGCTTATGCTTTGTAGGTTACAAGCGGGAGTTTGCCATGCGCCAGCCAATGATGCTGATTGCCCTCAGTACCCTGGGGGCCTGCGCCAGCCCCCTGCCTCCAGTTGATAGCAAGCAGGCGTGGGTCGATCTGTACACCATGACACCCGGCAAGATACTGATGGCCGACCGTCTGGATGGTGAGCGGCTTAACGACGGACGCTTCTTCCAAGTCACGCCAGGCAAGCACGAGCTGACCGTCCGCTTCGATTTTGAAGTGTATTCCGGAGGTTTCTCGGTCGATCCCGTGGACCGGACCTGTTATCTGAAAGTGCGTTACGACAACTTCGAAGCCGGCCAGCGCTATCGTCTGGAAGCCCGGGCTCCCGCAATGCGACCCAGCGCCTATCTTTACGACGCACAGCGCAAAATCGTCGCAGAAGAAGCCAACGACATCTTTTGCATTCCCTGACGCTTAACGATCATTCTTCTGGTAGATGATCTTTTTGGTTCCGCCCTCGCAACTGCCGACCACCATATTCTGGTCGTGAACCTCTTCGTTCTTGACGATTTCAAGGGTGTAGGAGCTGACGTTGTTTGCCTGAATCTTCGCTTCGATCTCAGCCTTGAGCTCCTCGCAGTTTTTCGGGGCGGCAAGCACAGAAGTAGTCAGCAGCGATGCCATCACAGCTATTGCAACACGAATCATGGGACAGCTCCTTGTGGCGGCAGAGGTCCTGCCGACTCCCATTTGACCACAAGAAGCCCGTCCCGGTTCGACCTTATCCCACCAGGGTGGCGTCCAGACTGATGGTTGCATTGAGCACTTTCGACACTGGGCAACCGGCTTTCGCCTTGTTCGCCACCTCCTTGAATTGCTCCTCGCTGGCACCAGGAACCTTGGCCCTGAGAATCAAGTGCACGGCGGTGATGGCAAAACCGTCAGGTTGTTTATCCAAGGTCACCTCAGCTGTGGTGTCGATACGCTCGGCGATGAACCCCGCCTCACCCAGCAGCATCGATAACGCCATGGAAAAACAGCCGGCATGGGCTGCGCCGATCAGCTCTTCCGGATTAGTCCCTGGCTGTCCTTCAAACCTTGTGTTGAACCCATAAGGGTTTGCTTTAAGCGCACCGCTTTCAGTGGAAATCTGACCTTTTCCTTCTTTCAGGCCACCTTCCCAAACGGCCGATGCTGTCTTTTTCATACTGCCTCCTGAGTGTCTGCAGGGCGCAAGTTTGCGCAGCCTAAGATTCAGAGCGTGGGTGCCTGGGCAAGTTCAGCTTGATTGCACCCAAGCCTTGAATCCTCAGGATGTGCCCATACAGAGTTGAGAAGGCTCCGGTTTTATGCCGGACAAATGACTGCCCAGGAGGCTGACCAGCCCATGAAGCGACTTGCGGATATCAAATTCTCCACCCTCGACCTGGTACCGGTTCGTGCCGACGGCAGCCCGGCGCAATCGCTGCGCAACTCGCTGGACCTGGCACAACATGTGGAAAAATTCGGCTACAACCGCTTCTGGGTCGCTGAGCACCACAACATGGATGGCATTGCCAGCTCGGCGACTTCGGTACTGCTTGGCTACCTTGCCGGCGGCACTTCGACCATCCGCGTCGGTGCCGGCGGGGTGATGCTGCCCAACCATGCGCCGCTGGTAATTGCCGAACAATTCGGCACCCTGGAAAGCCTCTATCCGGGTCGAATAGATCTGGGACTGGGACGTGCACCGGGTTCCGACCAGATGACCGCCCGAGCCCTGCGTCGCGAACGCTCCGGCAGCCCCGACGACTTTCCCGATGACGTCGAAGAATTGGTGCGTTACCTAGGCCCGCGCACACCGGAGCAAAAGGTCATCGCGGTGCCTGGTTACGGCACCGAAGTGCCGATCTGGCTATTGGGGTCCAGCCTGTTCAGCGCGCAACTGGCCGGTATGCGCGGCCTGCCATATGCCTTTGCCTCACACTTCGCGCCGCGCTACATGCACGAAGCCATCCGCATCTATCGAAACCACTTCACGCCATCAGCAGTACTCGACAAGCCCTATGTGATGCTCGGTGTGCCGCTGGTAGCCGCCGACACCGATGAGCAAGCCAACTACCTGGCAACTTCGGTGTATCAGCGAATTCTTGCCTTGATGCGGGGCCAAAGCCTGGTCCAGCGACCACCTGTAGAAAGCATGGATGGCCTGTGGTTGCCCCACGAACGAGAGGCGGTGGGGGATTTCCTGGGATTGGCGATGGTGGGCGGGCCGGAGAAGATTCGGGCCAAGCTCGATGTTCTGCTGGAACAGACTCAGGCAGACGAACTGATTTTCACCTGTGACCTGTATGAACATACCGACCGTATTCGGTCCTATGAGCTATTGGCACAGGTCATGAGCGGTAGCTGATTGCCTCATCGCCAGCAAGGCTGGCTCCTGCAAAGATTGCGGTAACAGCGAATCTGCGGGAGCTGGCGTTGCCAGCGATGAAGTCTTGGCAGGCTCAATGGCTGCCTATCAACCACGCTTGTAAACGATTTCCTTGGTGCCACCTTCGCAGGTCCCTACGACCTTGCCGTCAGACGCTGCACCCTTGTCGACTATCTCAAGCGAATAGCCGCTGACACCTTTTGCGTCAATTTTGGCGGCTATTTCGCTCTTCAGTTCTTCGCACGGCTTGCCCGCTGCAAGGGCGGTGCCTGCCAGCATCATCAAACCTGCGGCCACTACCAACTTCTTCATCGATCGCTTTCCTTGTTCAGATCAAAGTGGAGGATGGCGCCGGAACCCGTCCAGGCGCCTCTAGACTGTGTAACTCAATTGACCCGTACAAGCCAGTGCCACGATTTCAGCTATTGACGATACGGAATCCGACTTTCAGCGTGACCTGAAAGTGCGCTGCCTTGTTGTCCTTGATATGACCGCGGGTGTCGACCACTTCGAACCACTCAAGATGCTTGATGCTTTTGCCCGCTTCAGCCAAGGCATTATTGATCGCGTCTTCTATGCTGGTGGGCGATGAGCCGACAAGTTCAATTTTCTTGTAAGTGTGATGATCCGACATAATCAGTCTCCTTTTCGAATGTGAGCTTTGAGCCTAGCAGCGACCGGCTGTTTTACCCGAAAGGCACAGAAACGGAGGAAAGTCGGACTGCACTTTCTTGAGCTGACGAAGTCGGAAGCAAACAGCTCACTCACACCTGAAAGGAGAGTCACCATGGCCAACCACTCGCTGCGTAAAGCGTCGCTGCAAAGCATGGAAGCGGAGATAGAAAACCTGCTCAAGGCACTGGAAAGTCTCAAGGACGACGCCTCGGATGAGTCCCGCAAAACCCTCAAGACGCTCAAAGGCAATGCCGAGAGTGCCCTCCGCCATTCGCGCAGCCTGCTCAGCGATACCTACGAAGAAGTGAAAACCAAGACCCGCGAAACTGGACTGGCCACCCGCGATTACGCCCAGGAGCACCCGTGGACCACAGCAGGCGTGGCATTAGGTGCTCTAGGTCTGCTCGCGGCCTACCTGATGTGCAAACGCTCCAACTAATCAGCCTGGCGTTCCAGCTCCGCTCGAAGCCAACCGGCTAATTGCTCGGCGCGCCCGTCCGCGGCGCGTCGAGGTATCCACAATGCCAAGACTGCCTGGGTCTGGCAAAAGCCCCAGGGCGCCGCCAGACGACCGGCGCGCAAGTCATCGGCTACCAGCGGTTGCGGCGCAATAGCAACGCCCAGGCCGGCGACCGCTGCCTCCAGTAAATAATACAAATGCTCGAAATCCTGCCCGTACTGCAACGCGTCGCGGTTGATACCCTGTTGCTCCGCCCAACTGGGCCAGGCCTGGGGTCTTGAGGTGGTCTGTAACAATCGCTCATCGAGCAACGCCTGGACAGACGCCTGCTGCAGGCGGGCAAACCCTGCGTAATGCGGACTCAGCACAGGGCCGATGCGCTCCTGCGCCAGCACATGCACCTGCATGTCCGCAGGCCATGGTGGTTCTGCAAAAACCAGCAAGGCATCCAGGCCCGGGCGACGCGGATCAAGATCGCCTTCACCGGCAGACAAATGCAGTCGCAACTCCGGCAAATCAGCCTTGAGTCGGCCCAGGCGCGGAATGAACCAGCGAGCCAGCAAACTCCCTGAGCACCCGAGGACAAAAGGAGCGTCCGTACCACGTTGGCTCAGCTCGCCACAGACGCTGCGCAAGCGATCAAAAGCATCAAAACTTGCGTCCCGTAAGCGCAGCCCCGCATCTGTGAGTTTAATGCCACGTCCATCTTTAACGAACAGACTGACGCCCAGGTGCTCCTCCAGCACTTTGATCTGCCGGCTTACGGCGCCATGAGTTACGTGCAGTTGTTCGGCCGCCAGACTAACGCTATTGAGCCGGGCAGTGGCTTCAAATGCCCTGAGGGCATTGAGAGGAGGCAGATCCTGGCGCATAACGTGTGAGTTTTCCTGACATGTTGAAGCAATCTTATCGGTTTTCAGCAGCGCATGTCGTGGGTACAGTAAAGCCATTCCCAGTTTCCACTACGCCCTGGAGCGACACATGACCCAGACCAACTTCCGCGCCGGCCCCGATGCAAATGGCCTGTTTGGCGCTTTCGGTGGCCGCTACGTGGCTGAAACGCTGATGCCGCTGGTGCTCGACCTTGCCCGCGAATACGAAGCGGCCAAGGCCGACCCCGAGTTTCTGGAACAGCTGGCGTACTTTCAGCGCGATTACATCGGTCGTCCCAACCCGCTGTACTTCGCCGAACGCCTGACCGAACACTGCGGTGGCGCGAAGATCTTCTTCAAACGCGAAGAACTCAACCATACCGGCGCGCACAAGGTAAACAACTGCATCGGCCAAGTTCTGCTGGCCAAGCGCATGGGCAAAAAGCGCCTGATCGCCGAAACCGGTGCTGGCATGCATGGTGTCGCTACAGCGACCGTGGCCGCACGATTTGGCTTGCCTTGCGTGATCTACATGGGCGCCACCGACATCGAGCGCCAACAGGCCAACGTTTTTCGCATGAAGCTGCTGGGCGCGGAAATCGTTCCTGTGACCTCCGGTACCGGCACCCTCAAGGATGCCATGAACGAGGCACTGCGCGACTGGGTCACCAACGTTGATGACACCTTCTACCTGATCGGTACCGTTGCCGGCCCACACCCTTATCCGGCAATGGTCCGCGACTTCCAGTCGATCATTGGCAAGGAGACCCGTGAGCAGTTGCAGGCCAAAGAAGGACGCCTGCCCGATAGCTTGATCGCCTGTGTTGGCGGCGGCTCAAACGCCATGGGCCTGTTCCATGATTTTCTCGACGACGCCAGCGTACAAATCATCGGTGTTGAAGCCGGCGGTCATGGCGTAGACACCGACAAGCATGCGGCCAGCCTCACCGGTGGCATTCCAGGCGTACTGCACGGTAACCGTACTTACCTGCTGCAGGACGCCGACGGACAGATCACCGATGCCCACTCGATTTCCGCAGGCCTGGACTACCCGGGGATCGGCCCGGAGCACGCTTATCTGCACGAAGTGAAACGAGTCGAGTACGTCAGCATCAACGACGAAGAAGCCTTGGCCGCGTTCCATACCACCTGCCGCCTGGAAGGCATTATTCCAGCGCTGGAAACCTCCCACGCCCTGGCCGAAGCAATCAAACGCGCCCCGACCCTGCCCAAGGATCACCTGATGGTAGTTTGCCTGTCCGGGCGTGGTGACAAAGATATGCAAACCGTGATGAGCCATATGGCTGCCCAGGAGAAACAGGCATGAGCCGTATAGAACAACGCTTCGCCGAACTGAAAAACGAGGGCCGTGCTGCACTGGTCACCTTCATCACTGCGGGCGACCCTGGCTACGACGCCTCCCTGGCAATTCTCAAAGGCCTGCCAGCTGCCGGCGCCGATGTGATCGAACTGGGCATGCCATTCACCGATCCAATGGCCGACGGCGTCTCCATCCAACTGGCAACCCTGCGTGCCCTGGATGCTGGCCAGACCCTGGCGAAAACCTTGCAGATGGTTCGCGAGTTCCGGGTCGATAATCAGACCACGCCGATTGTGCTGATGGGCTACTACAACCCGATTCACCGCTTCGGCGTAGAAGCGTTCGTGGCCCAGGCCAAGGACGCAGGTGTCGACGGCCTGATCATTGTCGACCTGCCGCCTGAGCATGACGCCGAACTGGCAACCCCGGCGCAGGCTGCCGGCATCGACTTTATCCGCCTGACCACCCCAACTACCGATGACGCGCGCCTACCACGCGTACTGGAGCGCAGTTCCGGCTTCGTCTACTACGTCTCAGTGGCAGGTGTTACGGGTGCCGGCTCGGCCACCAGCGAACAGGTCAGCGATGCGATCGCGCGACTTCGCCGGCATACCGATCTGCCCATCAGCGTCGGCTTTGGTATCCGTACCCCCGAGCAGGCGGCGGCCATTGCCAAGCTTTCAGATGGCGTGGTGGTGGGGTCGGCGCTGGTCGACAAAATTGCCAAGGCAGCGAATGCCGAGCAGGCCGTGGGTGATGTGCTTGAGCTGTGCTCAGCGCTGGCCCAGGGTGTGCGGGGTGCGCGCAAGGCGTGATTGCGTAGCGATCTAAACGCGGGGCCAGCCCGCACCCACAGGTTGCTGCCTATGGGTGCGGGCTGGCCCCGCGAAGCTACCGCAGTCTCTACGCAAAAATAGACAGATCCAAGGGCCGCACCGCCCCCATCCAGATCGCATGATCACGGTGATCCGCCAAGTCATCCCCCGTCAACGGGTGCAGAAACACCACCAGCCCCTTCCGATACAGCGCCAGCCAAGGCAACACCACCCCCACCACTTCCGGTCCGAACGCCAGTTGGCAACTCCAGTCCGGATGCGGTCCTACGGGCTTCTGATGCATGCGCCCCATACTCACGCCGAACAGCCGGGACGCTTCTTCACATAGCTGCCGAGCCTGCTCCATTGTGCTGGCGTCGTAATAGATATGGGCGTGATAACCCTTGATCCTTTGCACACATGCTCCTGAATTTATGCGAACCCTGGCGCGAGACTCAGGGTCCAATGATCATTCGCAACGAAAGGAATGATCTGGTGAAAAATGCCGAAACCCCAGTATTCAAACTGGTCATCCTAGGCGGTCTGAGCAGCCTGGGCAGCGCCTTGATAGCCGAGCTGCTCAAGCGCCAGCACGAAGTCATCGCGGTGGTCGATGAACTGAACGCTCGCGCACCACGACCCGGACTGCACTTCAAAATCGGAGGCCTGAATACCACTGACCAAGCGGAGCAAAGCGTCGCCGGTGGTTCGGCAGTGGTCTGCCTGTTGCCAGCATTGGCCCCCGATGACTTTGCCACGCAGCTTCGCATGAGCCAGGCACTGATCGCCAGCCTCTCCCGCACGACTATACGACGCTTGCTCCTAGTCGGCGATTTCAGCGTACTCGATCACAGTGAGGGGCACAGTGAACAGCAGCGAACCTGCGCCGAACAGATCGTCGACCTGTTACAACGCAGCCACCTGCAATGGACGCTGGTCAACGCCCCGCAAGAGATCGCCGGGCTGAGCATTGAACACTTTCGCAAGACGCAAGGCACGCTGGAACCAGGCCTCGCCGAGCCGTTGCAGCAGTTGGCCAGGATTGCCGCTGCCATGGTCGATACCCTGGAGCTGAATCTGCATCAGGGCGAGCATCTGAACTTTGTATTCTGATTTAACGTTAATGAGGTTGATGAGCCCGCTTTAACTTGCGCGCACACGTCATTCCATCGCACCCTGAACAGCCATTGTTTGCGATAGAGCTTGTTCATGCCCTGGCCTGATCGCCACTCCCTACTGCCATTTCTCAGCTGGCTACCCCGGCAGACGCGGGGGAGTGTGCGCCGTGATCTGCTGGTAGGCCTGAGCGGCGCGATATTGGCTCTGCCGCAATCGATCGCCTATGCCCTGATCGCCGGCCTGCCCGCGGAATATGGCCTTTACGCAGCGATAGTCCCGGTGCTGATTGCCTGCCTTTGGGGGTCATCCTGGCATCTGATCTGTGGGCCGACAGCCGCCATTTCCATCGTGCTCTACACCAGTATCAGCCCTTTGGCTGTCAGTGGAAGCGACGATTACATCACCCTCATCCTGTTGCTGACGTTTATGGCCGGCGTGTTCCAGTGGTTACTGGGACTGCTGCGCTTTGGCGCCCTGGTAAATTTCGTCTCTCACTCAGTGGTGCTGGGGTTCACCCTCGGTGCTGCAGTAGTCATCGCACTGGGTCAATTGCCAAACCTGATGGGAATGGACCTACCCAGCCAGGCGACAGCCCTGAAAACCGTTGAGAGCCTGGTGGAACACGCAGGTGACGTTGACTGGCCTTCGCTGGTTCTGGGACTTGGTACGCTGGCACTCGGCATTGCCCTCAAGCTCCTGCGACCGCGTTGGCCCGGCCTGTTGATCACGTTGAGCATTGCCAGTCTGCTGGCTTGGCTATTGCCTGCTGTGTTTGGCCGGGTGCAATTGGTGCCCGGTTTCATCGGCCAACTACCGCCATTGAGCCCTCTACCGCTACTGGACCTTGAGTTGATCCTGCGTCTACTGCCTAGCGCAGTAGCCGTGGGTATGCTCGGGCTGGTCACCAGCCTGTCAATCGCACGCTCATTGTCGTCGCGTTCGGAACAAATGATCGACGCCAATCAGGAAGTCCGCGCCCAAGGTTTGTCGAATATGGTGGGCAGCTTTTTCTCCGGTTATCTGTCATCAGGCTCCTTCACCCGGTCCGGGCTGAGCTACGAGGCTGGCGCCCGGTCGCCACTGGCCGGGGTGTTCTCAGCTTTGTGGGTAGCCTTGTTCGCCGTAGCCGGCGCCGGGTTGATTGCGCACATTCCGATTCCGGCCATGGCGGGCAGCATTCTTCTGATCTGCTGGGGGCTAGTTGATCATCGAGCCATGCGGGCGCTGTTCCGGGTGAGTCGTGCGGAGTTTCTAGTCATGGCCCTGACCGCCGCCGCAACCTTGTTACTGGAACTGCAGACTGCCATTTACGCAGGGGTACTAGCCTCGCTGTTCTTCTACCTCAAACGTACCTCGCGACCACGGGTCCAGCAGTCGCGCGAAGGTAACGCCGACGTGCTGCGGGTCGGCGGGTCGATCTTCTTTGGCGCCAGCCACTATCTGCAAGTACGCCTGCAGCGCTGCCAGGGCCCCGACGTGGTGATCGATGCCCGACAGATAAACTTTATCGACTATTCGGGCGTCGACATGCTGCACCGTGAAGCCCACCGACTGCGCCGGGCAGGTGGCAGCCTGACGCTACATCGAGCCCGCCCACAGGTAATCGAGGAGTTGCACAAGCTGGAAGGGGCAGCAAATTGTCCCATTCAGTTCGCTGAGTGAAATTGCGACGGGGCATGTCCGATTTTTCCTGAAATGGGCATTTCGGATACTCGGCGAATGTCTTTGTGCGAAACTCTAGACTCCTCTGGTTGTAAATCGCGAACTCTTGTTTCAGGGGCTGCAATTACCTCAGCAATGCCGGCTATATTAAATAGTGAGCTTATAGATAGGAGATGGCATAGGGAATGTACACGTTACGCTATTTAGTAAGCTTGGGACTAACTCTTATCGCCTGCTCCATGTTTTACACAATGCTTATTATGCTGGTAGTAACAAAATTCCTCCCATTGGAAGAGACGTCTTACTGGATTATAAGCGGCATCTTGTTTGTTATCATCACCGTTGCCAGCTTGAAATTTTACATCCCCCGGCTACGCAATATATGGTAACCCTCGCCATGCCAAACAGCTTGGACGCTCACTCGCATGGTTGGCCAGCTTGCATTATGGCTTACGCCCGAGAGCTCTGCAGAAATGTACACAGTTAGATATTTAATAAGTATGGGACTGACTATAACCGCCTGCTCAATGTTCTACACATTGGTTATTATGTGGTGCGTAACAGTATTTTTCCCATTAGAGGAAACACCATATTGGACTGTATACGGAATTTTGTATGTGATAATTACCGCTTCTGGCTTGAAGTTTTACATCCCAAGACTTCGCGATATATGGTAACCATCGTCACCTCTCCATGATATCACTTACTTTGTCTTTCAGAGTTCTCTTCTGGAACCATAGAACTTATTGTAATTGAATCTACTAACACCTCAAATACCGCCTGCGTCAGGCAGGCGGCAGCCAGACGCTGTATCGAGCGCATCAATAGATGATCGAGGAATTACACAAGTTGGAAAGGGCAGCGCTGTGCCCAATCCGCTTCAAGGAGTGAAACTATCGCAGGGCAATCTTCGGGCGAGTCACGCGCACTGGAGGGAACGGATTTCCCCCCGAGACTCGTGCGTCAACCGCGAGCCAGTTGACGACGCAGTTCGTCCAGTACAGGAGCCGTATCCGGACGCACGCCGCGCCAGATGAAGAAGGCTTCGCCAGCCTGCTCGGCAAGCATACCCAACCCGTCCAATACCTTGGCGGCCTTGTGTTCGCTTGCCCAGCGGCAAAACGGCGTTGGCTCTTTGCCGTACATCATGTCGTAGCAAACCGTTCGGCCCGGCTCGATCAGACTCGCGGAAATGGGTGGCAACTCGCCCGCAAGGCTGGCGGAGGTAGCATTGATGATCAGGTCCACCGGCTCTTGCAGCCAACTGAAACCACTGGCGGCCACCGGCCCCAAGTCAGCGAATTCACGGGCCAGTTGTTCGGCCTTTTCCACGGTGCGGTTGGCGATAACCAGAGAAGCCGGGTTATGCGCCAGCAATGGTTCCAATACACCGCGCACGGCACCGCCAGCACCAAGCAGGAGGATGCGCTTGCCGGTTAGCTGCACGCCAGCATTGACGGTCAGGTCACGAACCAGGCCGGCGCCATCGGTGTTGTCACCCTGCAGGGTGCCATCGGCCAGTTTGCTCAAGGTGTTCACAGCGCCAGCGCGCCGTGCTCGTGGCGTAAGGCTATCGACCAGGCGATAAGCCTCTTCCTTGAATGGAACCGTGACGTTGGCCCCCAGCCCCTGTTTAAAGAAACCCTGAGCGCACATGCTGAAATCGTCCAGAGGTGCCAGCAAGGTGCTGTACTCCAGCTGCTGGCCAGTCTGGTCGGCAAACAGGCGGTGAATCAGCGGCGACTTGCTGTGGCCTATCGGGTTACCGAATACAACGTACTGGTCCATTCACGCGCTTCCTGATTGGGGGCCGGAGCTGCCGGCAAAGTTATCCACAGGGTCTCAGCGCTTGGATCGAGCCTCACCAATCCAGTCGCGGTCCTGCAGGAAATACTCGGTCAGGCGAGCTTCTTCACTGCCTGGCGCAGGTTTCCAATCGTACCCCCAACGCACTTGGGGTGGCAGTGACATCAGGATTGATTCGGTGCGACCACCCGATTGCAGGCCAAACAGCGTGCCTCGGTCGTAAACCAGGTTGAATTCAACGTAGCGACCGCGGCGAAACTCCTGGAACTGACGTTGCTCAGCGGTATAGGCCATAGCCTTGCGACGCTGGATGATCGGCAGGTAGGCCTCTACGTAGGCATCGCCAATCGCGCGCATGAAAGCGAAACAGGTATCGAAGTCCCATTCGTTCAGGTCGTCAAAGAACAGGCCGCCAATACCACGAGGCTCGCCGCGATGCTTGAGGTGGAAGTAACGGTCGCACCACGCCTTGTAACGCGGGTAGACATCAGCACCAAAGGGCGCACAGGCGCGCTCGGCCACCTGATGCCAGTGCAGGCAGTCTTCTTCGTTGGCGTAATAAGGGGTCAGATCGAAGCCACCACCAAACCACCAGACTGCTTCTTCACCTTCCTTTTCGGCGATGAAGAAACGCACGTTGGCGTGAGAGGTTGGCACATGCGGATTGTGCGGGTGGATAACCAACGACACGCCCAGTGCTTCAAACCCCCGACCGGCCAATTCTGGTCGGTGGGCACTGGCCGAAGGCGGCAAACCGCTACCAAAGACGTGGGAGAAATTGACCCCGCCTTTTTCAATAACCGTTCCGTCACCTATTACACGGGTTCGTCCACCGCCACCTGCTTCGCGCGTCCAGGCGTCTTCGACAAAGCGGGCGCCACCGTCCTCGGTTTCGAGGGCGGCACAAATACGGTCTTGCAAGTCGAGCAGGTAGGCTTTCACGGCCTCGGTGCGGCTAGTCATCAGGTCACCTGGAAGCGGGCATGAGCAAATTCGGCGCGTAGCATACCACCGGCGACAGGGTGGCCGCAGTTGACGGCGGTCATGCAAAGGCGTCCGATAGGGGTTTTCCAGACTCGACAGGAGAGTGCAGATGGCCAAGCGTATCCAGTTCAGCCAGCATGGGGGCCCGGAGGTCCTGGAACTAGTCGACTTCGAACCTGCCACCCCCGGTCCACAGCAGGTTCGCGTGCGCAACCAGGCCGTTGGCCTGAATTTTATCGACACCTATTTTCGCAGTGGCTTGTACGCACCACCGGCCTTGCCCTCAGGCTTGGGTACAGAAGGCGCCGGGGTAGTCGAGGCCATTGGTGAACAGGTCACCCGGCTCAAAGTCGGCGACCGGGTGGCTTACGCCGGAGGGCCGCTGGGCGCCTACAGCGAGATACATGTGCTGCCTGAAGCCAATCTGGTCAAGCTGCCGGACAACATCAGCTTCGAGCAGGCCGCGGCCGTCATGCTCAAAGGCCTGACCGTGCAATACCTGCTCAAGCAGACCTATGCCGTGCAGCCTGGCGACATCCTTCTGTTCCACGCCGCTGCGGGGGGCGTCGGCTCACTGGCTTGCCAATGGGCCAAGGCCCTGGGCGCCAAATTGATCGGCACGGTCAGCTCCGCGCAGAAGGCCGAGCGCGCAAAAGCACTGGGAGCCTGGGCAACCATCGATTACAGCCGCGAAGATGTAGCGCAACGGGTGCTGGAACTGACCGATGGCAAGAAGTGTCCGGTGGTTTATGACGGTGTTGGCCAAGATACCTGGCTGACCTCGTTGGACTGCCTGGCGCCGCGCGGACTGATGGTCAGCTTCGGTAATGCCTCAGGCGCTGTCAGTGGGGTCAACCTGGGTATCCTGGCGCAAAAGGGTTCGCTGTATGTCACCCGGCCGACCTTGGCAAGCTATGCCAACAATGCCGAAAACACCCAAGCGATGGCCGATGACCTGTTCGCAATGATCGCCAGCGGCAAGCTGACGGTGGATATTCAGCAGCGCTATGCGCTGAGCGAAGCAGCCAAGGCCCAGACCGAACTGTCGGCGCGGCGCACAGTGGGGTCTACGGTGCTGCTGCCGTAACTCTTCGCGGGGCAAACCTACGCCTACAGCCAGACTGTGGGAATAAGCTTGCCCCGTGATGATTTATCCCGCCCGGACCAGATCGCCGGTCACCAGATCCCGGATCACGCTCGGATTGCGCCGGCCACCCAATGCGCCGCCCAACACCAGGTCCAGTTGCCCTCGGAAGTATTGCTCCACACGCAACCTTGACTTAGCCGCAGGACGGCCCTGAGGGTTGGCCGAGGTCGAGACCAAAGGCCCGACCAGCGAACACAGCTCACGCACAACCGGATGATCGCTAACCCGCAAGGCCACGGTGTCATGCACGCCGGTAATCCACTGCGGCAACATGTTCTGGTGTGGCACCAGCCAGGTGTTGGGACCAGGCCAGGTACTGCCCATACGGTCAAGCCAGATCTCGGGAAAATCTTCGAACAAAAAGTCGAACTGACGAATATTGTCAGCGACCAGAATCACCCCTTTATCGACCGAGCGCGATTTGATCGCCAGCAAGCGATCGACCGCTTCCTCGTTCCACGGATCACAGCCCAGGCCCCACACTGCCTCGGTTGGGTAGGCAATCACCGCACCGGCCCGAATCTCACGCGCGGCTTGTTGCACACGCCAACTGCTCACCATTGCTATCACTCCGCATTAAGGCTGACTCGCAGTGTACTTAGGCAGACCGGGCAAACCAACGCCCAGCTTCATTGCAAACCCGTCCGTTTACTTCAAGCTCGGTCAACGCCGCCAACACTCTGGGCAACGGCCAACCGCTGTTGCTGGCCAAGGCTTCACTGGTTTGCGGCGCAGCCAACAGCAATGCCTCAAGGACATGTCGCTTACCACTGTCTTTGCTGCAGGTTACCGGTGGCAACTGCTGCCAGCCTTGCAGGGTTTGCATGATTTGATCCACGCTTTCAACCAACAGCGCTCCGTCGCGAATCAGCTGGTGACAGCCTTTGGAGCCAGGATGATGAATCGACCCGGGAATGGCGTAGACCTCGCGACCTTGCTCCGCTGCCAGACGCGCAGTGATCAACGAGCCGCTGGCCAGACTCGCCTCGACAACGAGCACGCCCAGGGATAGGCCGCTAATGATCCGATTGCGCCGGGGAAAGTTGCTCGCCACCGGTCCTGTATCGAGCGAAAATTCGGAAACTACAGCGCTTCCTTGCTCGATCATCGCTGCGGCCAGCGCTCGATGTTGCTGTGGATAAAATTTCTGCAGGCCGGTGCCCAACACCCCGATCGTTTGGCCTCCGACATCCAGGGCACCCTGATGAGCGGCGCCATCGACGCCAAGCGCCAGGCCGCTGGTGATCACGAATCCTCCTTGGGCAAGGTGACGGGAAAACGCCGTAGCCGTGTCCAGAGCCGGACGAGATGCCCGGCGACTGCCGATGATCGCCAACTGTGGTTTTTCCAGCAGCGCGGGATTGCCGGCCACGAAAAGCAGGGGTGGGGCGCTGTCCACCTCGGCCAATAGAGCCGGGTAGGCGGGATCGTCCCACATCAGCAAATGCCGGTCGCGGCCCTCTAGCCAGGACAATGCAGCAGCAGCACCGTCGCGCACTTCTTCACTGCGCCGAGCTTCGGCGCTGGCAGCAGGAAGCCCTAATGAGCGCCAGGCAGCGGCCGGCGCACTGAGTGCTGCAGATGCGCTGCCGAAGGCTTGCAGGAGTGAATGAAAGCGTTGCGGACCAAGCGCAGGCAAGCGATGCAGACGCAAGCGCGCCTCAAGTTCGGCTGGGGAAAGCTCCCGGCCAGCGGACAGTGGCATAACGATCATCCTTGATCGACGGCGTTGAATTACACTGAGGAAAAGCTGTGGATAACTCTGTTGATAATACTTTGACAACCGGTTGAAGGATTCTCCTGAGCGGCGTCACTGCGTGCTTGCCGAGGAAAGGCTTCAAGCTGTGTGAAACCTTAGCTGACCTTTGCAGGTGCCGAATGCGCCGAATCCCTTTATTATGTGTGTTCATGTTTGTAATTCATCGCACAGTGCAGCTCATACGCTTATGGCCATTCTGAACATCCTCGAATTCCCGGACCCGCGCCTTCGCACCATCGCCAAACCGGTGACCGAAGTCGATGACGGCGTTCGCCAGTTGATCGATGACATGTTTGAAACCATGTACGAAGCCCCTGGCATCGGCCTGGCGGCAACCCAGATCAACGTACACAAGCGCATCGTGGTCATGGACCTGAGTGAAGATCGCAGCGAGCCACGGGTGTTCATCAACCCCGAGCTCGAGATGCTGACCGACGAAATGGACCAGTACCAGGAAGGCTGTCTGTCGGTGCCGGGTTTCTACGAGAACGTCGATCGCCCGGTGCGGGTCAAGGTCAAGGCGCTGGATCGCGACGGCAAGCCGTACGAACTGATTGCCGAAGGTCTACTGGCCGTGTGCATCCAGCACGAATGTGATCACCTCAACGGCAAGTTGTTCGTCGACTACCTGTCCACGCTCAAACGCGACCGGATCAAGAAAAAACTGGAAAAGCAGCACCGCCAGCAAGCTTGATCTCCTCTTTCCAAAGGCTTGCTCCGGCAAGCCTTTTTCTTTTTAAGCGAGAACTCCATGCGCATTGTCTTTGCAGGCACCCCAGAGTTTGCCGCCGAACACCTCAAGGCCCTGATCGACAGCCCCTATGAAGTAGTGGCCGTCTACACCCAGCCGGATCGGCCGGCCGGCCGTGGGCAAAAACTGATGCCCAGCGCAGTCAAGCAACTGGCTGTGGATAACGGCATCCAGGTCCTGCAACCGCCAACACTGCGCAACGCCGATGCTCAAGCCGAGCTCGCTGCGCTTGCGCCCGATTTGTTGGTGGTGGTCGCTTATGGCTTGATCCTGCCGCAGGCGGTATTGGATATCCCACGTCTTGGCTGTATCAACAGCCACGCTTCGCTTCTGCCACGCTGGCGTGGTGCGGCACCCATCCAGAGAGCAATCGAAGCCGGTGACAGCGAAAGCGGCGTGACGGTAATGCGCATGGAGGCCGGTCTGGATACAGGCCCGATGTTGCTCAAGGTCACCACCCCCATCAGTGCCAATGACACCGGCGGCAGCCTGCACGATCGCCTTGCCCAGATGGGCCCATCCGCCGTGCTCGAAGCGATTGCCGGGCTGGCGGCAGGCACTTTGGAAGGTGAAATTCAGGACGACAGCCTGGCCACGTATGCCCACAAGCTGAATAAAGACGAAGCCCGTCTGGACTGGACCCGTCCGGCCGTCGAGCTGGAGCGTCTGATTCGTGCCTTCAATCCCTGGCCGATCTGCCACAGCAGTCTGAACGGTGAGGCTGTGAAAGTACTGGTGGCCAACTTATCCACAGATAGCGGAAAGCCGGGCGAAATCCTCGCGGCCAGCAAAGATGGCCTTATCGTAGCCTGCGGCGAACAGGCGCTGTGCTTGACCCGACTGCAATTGCCCGGCGGCAAGGCGCTGAATTTCAGCGACCTGTTCAATAGCCGTCGCGAGAAGTTCGCCATCGGTACGGTGCTCGGTCAATGAATCCACGTCTGGCAGCCGCCCGCGCCCTGGCGGCAGTTATCAGCGGCAAAGCCTCCCTGAACAGCTCACTGCCTACACAACTGGACAAGGTGGAAGTACGTGATCGCGGCCTGACCCAGGACCTGGCATTTGGCACCGCACGCTGGCAACCGCGACTCTCTGCGCTAGCTGAACGGCTGCTGCAAAAACCCTTCAAAAGTGCCGATGCCGATGTCGAGGCCCTGCTGTTGGTGGGCTTGTATCAATTGCTCTACACTCGCGTGCCTGCCCATGCGGCCATTGGCGAAACCGTTGGCTGTGCCGACAAGCTGAAAAAGCCCTGGGCCAAGGCGCTGCTCAATGCAGTACTGCGCCGTGCGCAACGCGAGAGCAGTGAAATTCTTGCCGAACTCGAACGCGATCCGGTGGTGCGCACGGCCCATCCCCGTTGGCTACAGAAGTCATTGAAGGCATTCTGGCCGCAACAATGGGAAGCAATCTGCGCCGCCAACAACGCTCATCCGCCGATGATCCTGCGGGTCAACCGCCGTCATCACAGTCGCGAGGCGTACCTTGAGCTGCTGCACCAGGCCGGTCTGGAAGCCAGCGCCTGCCAGTACAGCGGCGACGGTATTGTTCTGGCTCAGGCCTGCGATGTACGCGGACTGCCGGGTTTTGACCAGGGCTGGATCAGCGTTCAGGACGAAGCTGCGCAACTGGCAGCAGACCTGCTCGATCTGGCTCCCGGCCAGCGCGTTCTCGACGCCTGCTGCGCACCGGGAGGCAAGACCTGCCACCTGCTCGAAGCTGAAGAAAAGCTGGACTCGGTGGTCGCTATCGACCTTGAGGCCAAGCGTCTGACCCGAGTCCGGGAAAACCTCGATCGCCTCGGCCTGGAAGCCCAGTTGATTGCCTGTGATGCCCGCGATACTGCCAGTTGGTGGGATGGCAAGGGCTTCCAACGCATCCTTCTCGATGCGCCTTGCTCGGCAACAGGGGTCATTCGCCGCCACCCAGACATCAAGATGACCCGGCAAGCCGAGGATATCCAGGCGCTGGCTGCCTTGCAGGGCGAGTTGCTCGATGCCTTGTGGCCAACGCTCGAAGTCGGCGGCATCCTGCTGTATGCCACCTGTTCGACCCTGCCGACCGAGAATACCGAAGTCATCGAGGCGTTCCTCAATCGCACGCCGGGCGCCCGCGAGCTGGACCTTGCAACCCAAGCTGGCCTGCGCCAAACGCATGGCCGTCAGTTGCTGGCCCAGGAAGGCGGACACGATGGCTTCTACTATGCCAAGCTGATCAAAATCGCCGCCGCACGCGGATAACAAGAGAAGGGAAGAGCGGATGAAAATCATCATCCTGGGTGCAGGGCAAGTCGGCGGTACGTTGGCTGAACACTTGGCCAGCGAAGCCAACGATATTACCGTGGTCGATACTGACGGCGACCGCTTGCGCGATCTCGGCGACCGTCTGGACATCCGTACCGTCCAGGGCCGCGCCTCGTTCCCTACCGTACTGCGTCAGGCCGGTGCCGATGACGCCGACATGCTGGTGGCGGTGACCAACAGCGACGAGACCAACATGGTCGCCTGCCAAGTCGCCTACACCTTTTTCCACACGCCTACCAAAATTGCCCGAGTGCGTGAGTCGGCCTACCTGACACGCGCCGGTCTGTTCGACAATGATGCTATTCCGGTCGATGTACTGATCAGCCCCGAGCAGGTAGTCACTCACTACATCAAGCGGCTGATCGAACATCCAGGCGCGCTGCAGGTAATCGACTTCGCCGAAGGCAAAGCCCAGTTGGTTGCCGTGAAGGCGTACTACGGCGGGCCGCTGGTCGGTCAGCAACTGCGCCAGATCCGTGAACACATGCCCAATGTAGATACCCGCGTCGCCGCGATCTTTCGCCGCGACCGACCGATCCTGCCCCAGGGCGACACGGTTATTGAAGCCGACGACGAAGTGTTCTTCATTGCAGCCAAGGCCCACATCCGCGCGGTGATGGGTGAATTGCGGCAAATCGATGAAAGCAACAAGCGCGTCGTCATCGCCGGCGGCGGGCAGATTGGTGAACGCCTGGCCGAAGCCATCGAAAGCCGCTATCAGGTCAAGATCATCGAGATGAACCCCGCGCGTTGCCGGTACCTCTCCGATACCCTGGACAGCACCGTGGTGTTGCAGGGCAGCGCCTCGGACCGCGACTTGATGCTGGAAGAGAACATCGCCGAAGCCGATATCTTCCTGGCCCTGACCAACGATGACGAGGCCAATATCATGTCCTCGCTGCTGGCCAAGCGCCTGGGCGCACGCAAGGTGATGACCATCATCAACAACCCGGCCTATGTCGACCTGGTCCAGGGTGGTGATATCGACATTGCGATCAGTCCACAGCTGGCCACCATTGGTACATTGCTCGCTCACGTGCGCCGCGGCGATATCGTCAGCGTGCACTCGCTGCGCCGCGGTGCGGCGGAGGCGATCGAAGCAATTGCTCACGGCGATTCGAAGTCGAGCAAGGTGATTGGCAAAGCCATCGAAGATATCGCCCTGCCGCCCGGCACGACCATCGGTGCGATCATTCGCGATGAGGAAGTACTGATAGCCCACGACGACACGGTCATTGAAGCAGGCGACCATGTGATCCTCTTCGTTGTGGATAAAAAGTACATCCGTGACGTCGAGAAGCTATTCCATGTAGGGTTGAGCTTCTTCTAAGAGGAAGTCCTGATGCGCGAATCACTGGAAAAGATGCTTGCCAAGGGTGTGGATAACGCACTG
Organism: Pseudomonas sp. DG56-2; assembly: GCF_004803755.1. Taxonomy (NCBI): domain Bacteria; kingdom Pseudomonadati; phylum Pseudomonadota; class Gammaproteobacteria; order Pseudomonadales; family Pseudomonadaceae; genus Pseudomonas; species Pseudomonas sp. DG56-2. The sequence continues at coordinate 24,393 of NZ_CP032311.1, read as the reverse complement.
CTGCGCTTCGGCCTCGGCAAGGCCTGGCTGGATGAGGGCAATGGCGCCGAGGCTGCAGTGCACCTGCAGCGCTGTGTGGAATTTGATCCCAAGTATTCAGCAGCGTGGAAACTGCTGGGTAAGGCACATCGGCTGCAAGGTGACAATGCCGCAGCACGCCAGGCCTGGGAGCAGGGGCTCGACGCGGCCAAGGCCCACGGCGACAAGCAGGCCGAGAAAGAGATGACGGTGTTCCTGAGGAAGCTGGACAAGGAAAATGCCCAGCTCCCCAAAAGCTAGCAAGCCCAGGCTGGCGCGGGCAGGGGACTCAGTACCAGCGCGCTTCACCAGGTGGACGCTTCTTGAAGCGTTTCATGCTCCACATGTACTGGCTTGGATAAGCTCGCACATAACGCTCTACCACCTGGCTCATTGCCGCCACCGACGTTTCGGTGTCTTCGCTGTACATGGCTTGCGGCGCTGCTTCCAAGATGACTTTGAAGCCTGAGCCATCGGGCAAGCGCAGGGCATGCAGGAATACCCCCACGGCTTTGCCGCCCGCCAACATGTTCGGCACAAATTTGCTGGTCAACGCCTTGGTGGCGAAAAACGGCACGAAAATACCTGCAGATTCGGCTGGCTCCGGGTCTGCCGGGATGCCGACCTGACCGCCTTTACGCACTTCCTTGATGATGCTCAGGATGCCTTCCTTGGTAGACGCCGCCACGCGGTTACCCAGTTGTACACGTTGTTCACGGAGCAAATCGTCAACCGCCTTGAGCTTGGGCGGACGATAGAAAATGATCGGTTTGCACTGGTTGCAATAGAAGTGATTGAGCACTTCCCAGTTTCCCAGGTGACTGGTGATGCCGACGACCCCCTTGCCTGAGGCCAGCGCGGCGTGCAAAACATCCAGGCCTTCAACTTCGCGGACCAGTTCCAGCGAACGCTGGGCCGGCCAGATCCAGGCGCAGGCACTTTCCGTAAAGGACTTGCCAATGTCCATCAAGGTGCGACCCACCAATTGCTCACGTGCTACCGGGTCCATCTCCGGAAAACACTTGGCCAGGTTGATTCTTACCACTTCGCGCGAACTGTTCGGCACCTTCCACATGATCCAGCCGATGGCGGCGCCGATCCGCTGTACTGCGCCCCACGGGAGCTTGGCAAACAATCGCAACGCCCCGACCATCAAGGCGCCCTTGAACTTATCCACAGGCTGGTTCCTCTTTCTGCAAGCCGGCCATTGTACTCCTCAGCGCAACAGAGCGGCGTAGCGATCGCAATCGGTGGTGTGATCCATGACCATCCCGGTGGCCTGCATAAAGGCATAGCAAATAGTCGGTCCCACGAAAGTGAACCCGGCTTTCTGCAATGCCTTGCTCATGGCCTTGGCTTCATCGGTAACCGCCGGGACGTCGCTGCGCTGGCTGAAGTGATTGATTTTCGGCTCACCGCCGACAAACGACCAAAGCCAATCAGCAGGGTTCTCCACGGCCAGCCAGGCCTTGGCGTTGCGTCGCGCAGCGTTGAGTTTCAGCCGATTGCGAATAATGCCGGGATCGAGCATTCGCTCCTCGATTTCTTCGTCGGTCATTCGCACCAGGCGCTCAGGATCAAAGCCAAACAGTACCTCACGGTAGCGTTCACGCTTCTTCAACACAGTGATCCAGGACAGCCCGGCCTGAAAGCCTTCAAGCAGCAACATCTCGAACAATTGGCGTGGATCGCGCTGCGGCGTACCCCACTCCTGATCGTGATAAGCCTGGTAAAGCGGATCGTCGGTACACCAAAAGCAACGTGGCATAAGGCTCCAAGGGTAGAGGCTCAAGCGAATCGGGTTATACTCCCGCTCTTTATATTCGCAGCCCTAGAAACAGGTGAATTTCGTGAGCCAGCCTACGCCAGCAGTGCGTACCTTCCAAGACTTGATCCTCGCCCTGCAGAACTACTGGGCCGAGCAAGGTTGTGTGGTGCTTCAGCCCTACGATATGGAAGTGGGCGCCGGCACTTTCCATACCGCCACGTTTCTGCGCGCCGTCGGCCCGGAAATCTGGAACGCCGCCTACGTACAACCAAGCCGCCGCCCTGCTGACGGCCGCTATGGTGAAAACCCCAACCGCCTGCAGCACTACTACCAATTCCAGGTGGTGCTCAAGCCAAACCCGGCGAACTTCCAGGAACTGTACCTGGGCTCGTTGAAGGCCATCGGCCTCGACCCGCTGGTACATGACATCCGTTTCGTCGAAGACAACTGGGAATCGCCGACGCTTGGCGCCTGGGGTCTGGGCTGGGAAATCTGGCTCAACGGCATGGAAGTCACCCAGTTCACCTACTTCCAGCAAGTAGGTGGCATCGAGTGCATGCCGGTCACGGGTGAAATCACCTATGGCCTTGAGCGTCTGGCTATGTACCTGCAGGGCGTCGACTCGGTCTACGACCTGGTCTGGACCGATGGTCCGTTCGGCAAGGTTACCTACGGCGATGTGTTCCACCAAAACGAAGTGGAACAGTCGACCTACAACTTTGAGCACGCCAACGTCGAGAAGCTGTTCGAACTGTTCGACTTCTATGAAAGCGAAGCCAATCGCCTGATCGAACTGGAACTGCCACTGCCGACCTATGAAATGGTCCTCAAGGCCTCGCACACTTTCAACCTGCTCGACGCTCGCCGCGCCATCTCGGTAACCGCGCGCCAGCAGTACATCCTGCGTGTACGCACACTGGCCCGAGCTGTGGCTCAAAGCTACCTGCAAGCGCGTGCCAAGCTGGGCTTCCCGATGGCGACCCCTGAATTGCGTGATGAAGCATTGGCCAAGTTGGAGGCTGCACAATGAGTGCTCAAGATTTCCTGGTTGAACTGGGCACCGAAGAACTGCCGCCAAAAGCCCTGAGCGCCCTGGCCGACGCTTTTCTTGCCGGTATCGAAAAAGGCCTGCAGGCTGCTGGCTTGAACTACACCGACAAAAAGGTCTACGCCGCGCCGCGTCGTCTGGCCGTGCTGATTCGCCAGCTGGATACCCAGCAGCCAGATCGCAGCATCAATGTCGACGGGCCTCCCCGCCAGGCGGCGTTCGATGCTGAAGGCAATCCGACCCAGGCAGCCCTCGGCTTCGCCAAGAAGTGCGGCGTAGACCTGGCGGAAATCGATCAGAGCGGCCCGAAGCTACGCTTCTCCCAGCATATTCCGGGCAAGGCTACCGCCAGCCTACTGCCAACCATCGTCGAAGATTCGCTGAACGACCTGCCAATCCCCAAGCGCATGCGCTGGGGTGCTCGCAAGGAAGAGTTCGTGCGTCCGACCCAATGGCTGGTAATGCTCCTGGGCGACAACGTCATCGACTGCACTATCCTCGCCCAGAAAGCTGGCCGTGACTCTCGTGGCCACCGCTTCCACCACCCGGAAGACGTGCGCATCAGCGCCCCGGCGAACTATCTCGAAGACCTGCGCAAAGCCTACGTGCTGGCCGACTTCGCCGAGCGCCGTGAAATCATCAGCAAGCGTACCGCTGAGCTCGCCCTGCAGCAGGAAGGCACCGCGATCGTGCCACCGGCCCTGCTCGACGAGGTGACTGCACTGGTCGAATGGCCGGTGCCGCTGGTTTGCTCGTTTGAGGAGCGCTTCCTTGAAGTACCGCAGGAAGCCCTGATCACCACCATGCAGGACAACCAGAAATACTTCTGCCTGCTGGACGTGGACGGCAAACTGCTGCCGCGCTTCATTACCGTGGCCAACGTCGAAAGCCGCGATCCGAAGCAGATCATCGAAGGTAACGAGAAGGTTGTACGCCCACGCCTGACCGACGCCGAGTTCTTCTTCAAGCAGGACAAGAAGCAGCCTCTGGAAAGCTTCAACGAACGCCTGAAGAATGTGGTGTTCCAGGCTCAATTGGGCAGCGTCTTCGACAAGGCCGAGCGTGTTGCCAAACTGGCCGCGTTCATCGCCCCCCGTATTGGCGGTGACGCCCAGCGCGCATCCCGTGCCGGCTTGTTGTCCAAGTGCGACCTGGCCTCCGAAATGGTCGGCGAATTCCCTGAAATGCAGGGCGTTGCCGGCTATTACTACGCCCTCAATGATGGCGAGCCGCAAGATGTCGCCCTGGCCCTCAATGAGCAGTACATGCCGCGCGGTGCCGGCGCTGAATTGCCGACGACCTTGACCGGTGCGGCTGTGGCCATCGCGGACAAGCTCGACACTCTGGTCGGTATCTTCGGTATCGGCATGCTCCCGACCGGCAGCAAAGACCCTTATGCGCTGCGTCGTGCAGCGCTGGGTGTACTGCGCATCCTGATCGACAAGCAACTGGACCTGGACCTGAGCGAAGCGGTGAGTTTCGCCGTGACCCAGTTCGGCGCCAAGGTCAAAGCTGCAGGCCTGGCTGAGCAGGTACTGGAGTTTGTCTTCGACCGTCTGCGTGCTCGTTATGAAGACGAAGGCATCGATGTGGCCACTTACCTGTCGGTACGTGCGCTCAAGCCGGGTTCAGCTCTGGACTTCGACCAGCGCGTGCAGGCTGTACAGGCTTTCCGTCAATTGCCGGAAGCCGCTGCCCTGGCCGCCGTGAACAAGCGTGTTTCGAACCTGTTGAGCAAGGCCGAAGGTGCTGTGGCCACTACGGTCGAGCCGAAGTACTTCGACAATGCCAATGAGTTCTCTCTGTACTCGGCGATCCAGCAAGCTGATCAGGCTGTGCAACCCATGGCCGCTGCGCGTCAGTACAGTGAATCGCTGGCACGTCTGGCAGCTCTGCGTGAACCGGTCGATGCCTTCTTCGAGGCCGTGATGGTCAACGCCGATGATGCCAATGTACGAGCCAACCGTTATGCCTTGCTCAGCCGCCTGCGCGGTCTGTTTCTGGGCGTAGCCGACATTTCGCTGCTGGGGTAAGTTTTGAAGCTGCTGATTCTCGATCGGGACGGAGTAATCAACCAGGACTCCGACGCCTACATCAAGTCGCTGGACGAGTGGATACCGATCCCGGGTTCGATCGAGGCCATCGCGCAGTTGAGCAAGGCCGGCTGGACGGTGGCAGTTGCCACCAACCAGTCCGGCATCGCTCGCGGTTACTACGACCTGGCAACCCTGGAGGCCATGCATGCGCGCCTGCGCATGCTAGTGGCGGAGCAGGGGGGCGAGGTTGGCCTCATCGTCTATTGCCCTCACGGCCCGGATGAAGGCTGCGATTGCCGCAAGCCACAGCCGGGCATGCTGCAAACCATCGCCGCGCATTACCAGGTTGATCTGGCTGGCGTATGGTTTGTTGGTGACAGTAAGGGTGACCTGGAAGCCGCATTGACCGTCGATGCTCAACCGATTCTGGTAAAAACCGGAAAAGGTGAGAAGACCCTGAGCAAGGGAATTCCGCAAGGAACATTGATTTTCGATGATCTGGCAGCCATCTCCAGAGAACTTATCCACAAATAGTACGCCTACAACCCAGGCGCACTTTTACTAGGCGGGCAAGCCCGCAACGGTACATGCCGCTATGTCGATCCTGCAGGCGATCAGAATTTTTCTTTTTTACCTGCTGCTGGGTACCAGCTCTTTGCTGTGGTGCACCCTGAGCTTTTTTATCGCGCCGTTTCTACCATTCAGCGCTCGTTATCGCTTCATCAATGTCTACTGGTGCCGTTTCGCCTTGGTCCTGGCACGGGTTTTTCTGAACATCAAGGTCAAGGTCAGCGGGGCTGAAAACATCCCCAAACAACCTTGTGTGATCCTTTCCAATCACCAGAGCACCTGGGAAACCTTCTTCCTGTCTGCCTATTTTTCACCGTTGAGCCAGGTGCTCAAGCGTGAGCTGCTCTACGTGCCGTTTTTCGGCTGGGCCATGGCTATGTTGCGCCCCATCGCCATTGACCGTGACAACCCCAAGGCTGCACTGCGGCAGGTTGCCAGCGAAGGCGACAAATTGCTCAAGGACGGTGTTTGGGTACTGATTTTCCCGGAAGGTACCCGTGTGCCATTCGGCCAGATCGGCAAGTTCTCCCGTGGTGGTACCGCCTTGGCAGTGAACGCCGGCCTGCCTGTTCTGCCTATCGCTCACAATGCTGGCAAGTTCTGGCCAAAGCAGGGATGGAACAAGCGCGCCGGTACTATCGAGGTAGTGATTGGGGCCCCTATGTACGCTGAGGGTACCGGTCCCCGTGCCATTGCCGAGCTGAACGACCGGGCGGCGGCCTGGAACGAACAGACTCAACGGGCAATGGGATCATTGCCTACAGCGGCGCCTGATGCGGCCCAGAGCATTGCCTGACGATCTGTGGATAACTTGTGTACAGTATTTGGATCTTTCGCTAAAAACATTGCTAAGTCATTAATTTAATTACTTATTTGCGTGTATGACTGTTTTTTGAAAATCGTGCATAAGTTTTTCCTTGGCATAAAAAAACCGGCGCTTAGCCGGTTTTTTATGCCCGTGGAACGTCAGACCTTATCGATGTCCACATCTCGGGTTTCTTTCAGGCAGAACAACCCGACCACCAGGCTGATACCCGTGATCAGTACCGGGTACCACAGGCCGTAGAAGATATCTCCGGTATACACCACCAACGCAAACGATACGGTAGGCAGGAAGCCGCCGAACCAACCATTGCCGATGTGATAGGGCAGGGACATCGAGGTGTAGCGGATGCGCGTCGGGAACAGTTCGACCATCACCGCTGCCAAAGGACCATAGGTCATAGTGGCAATCAGAATCATCGCTACGATAAGCGCCACTACCATCGTTTCGTTCACGTTCGCTGGGTCTGCCTTGGCCGGATAACCCGCCTTGTCGATCGCAGCTCGCAACGCCACTTCATCGAAGCCATCGATGCGCTGGTCACCCACGGTAACAACCACTTCGCTACCGGCAGCGACAGATTCCGAACTGTACGGCAGGCCTTGTTTGACCAGGAATGTCTTCACCTTGTCGCACGGGCTATCGAATCGAGCCTTACCTACCGGGTCGAATTGGAACGTGCAGCTTTGCGGGTCGGCCATGACCACAATAGGTGCCTGGCGGCTGGCCATATCAATCTGCGGGTTGGCGTAGTGACTCAGGGCTTTGAACAGTGGGAAGTACAGCACAGTCGCCAAAAGCAGGCCGAGCATCAGGATAGGCTTACGCCCGATGCGGTCCGATAGCCAGCCGAAAAATACAAAGAACGGTGCGCCGATGACCACACTGATGATCAGCAATGTATTGGCCTGCGCCGGGTCCATCTTCAACATCTGGGTAAGGAAGAACAGGACATAGAACTGTGCGGTGTAGAAGGTCACCGCTTGCCCGGCGTTGATACTGAACAATGCAGTGAGAACGACCTTGAGGTTTGCCCAGGAACCAAAGGACTCACGAATCGGTGCCTTGCTGGTTTTGCCTTGTGCCTTCATTTTCACGAAAGCCGGCGACTCATGCATGCTCATGCGGATCCAGGTTGAGATCGCCAACAACACGATCGACAACAGAAACGGCAGGCGCCATCCCCAAACTTCAAACTGGTCGCCGCTGATATATCGACTACCCAACACAACCAGCAGCGACAACAACAAACCAAGTGTCGCTGTGGACTGGATGAAGCCGGTATGGAAACCACGCTTTCCGGGTGGCGCATGCTCGGCTACATAAGTCGCCGCACCGCCATACTCACCGCCCAGGGCCAGGCCTTGAAGCATCCGCAGAATCACCAGGATGATCGGTGCGGCGATACCAATGCTGGCGTACGTCGGTAACAGGCCTACTGCAAAAGTGGACAGTCCCATCAGTACGATGGTTACCAGAAAGGTGTACTTGCGCCCAATCATGTCACCCAGGCGACCGAACACCAGCGCCCCGAATGGTCGGACCAAAAAGCCCGCAGCAAAGGCCATCAAAGCGAAGATAAAGGCAGTGGTATCGTTCACCCCGGCGAAGAACTGCTTGCTGATGACCGCGGCCAGTGCCCCATAGAGAAAAAAGTCATACCACTCAAAAACCGTCCCGAGGGATGACGCGAAAATGATCTTGCGCTCTTCACGGCGACTATTGCTGACCGTTGCGGCGCCCTGCTCCTGAATGTAATCCGACATCGTTGCTGTCCTCGGCCTCAAGGCCCCAGTGATTATTCTTGTTGTTCCACTGTCGACGCAGGCAGACCGCGGCCCGCGTCGTTATTGCTACGCACCCTTGGGTCAGGGCGTCGGTATTGCGTTTTCTTCGTCGATCCGCGTTGTGGATAACTTCCCCCGTGTAATCAATTGCGCCGCTTTTTCAGCGATCATCAAGGTGGGCGAACAGGTATTGCCGGACACAATCTGCGGCATGATCGAGGCGTCAGCGATACGCAGCCCCGGTACGCCGTGCACGCGTAATTGCTCGTCGACCACATCCAATGCACCGTTACCCATCCGGCAGGTACCCGCCGGATGAAAAATGGTGGTGCCAATTCGTCCGGCAGCTTCATGTAGTTGCTCTTCGCTGTGCAAATCGGCCCCAGGTAGGTACTCACGAGGATTGAACGCAGCCAGGGCAGGGGCCTGGACGATCTTGCGAGTGATGCGTATGGCCTGGGCGGCAACCCGCAGATCCTCAGGGTCACTCAGGTAATTAGGATCGATCAGCGGCGCATCGTCCGGGTTGGCCGAGCGGATATCGATACGTCCACGGCTGGACGGGCGTAGATTGCAGACCGAAGCCGTGAACGCTGGAAACTGATGCAACGGCTCGCCAAAGCGCTCAAGTGACAGCGGTTGAACATGGTATTGAAGGTTGGCGGAGGCTTGTTCCGGCCCAGAGCGTACAAATGCTCCCAACTGGCTCGGTGCCATGGCTAGCGGTCCGCTGCGGTCGTACAGGTAGCGCACGCCCATACCCAGCTTGCCCCAGGCACTATTAGCGACCTGGTTGAGCGTGCGTGCGCCATCGACCTGATAGATCAGGCGCAGTTGCAGGTGGTCCTGCAGGTTGCCACCCACGCCCGACAATTCATGACGAACAGTTATCCCCAGGCTCTCAAGCAAAGCCCGCGGGCCGATGCCTGAACGTTGCAGAATGCCGGGAGAACCCACTGACCCTGCACACAGGATGATCTCGCGACGGGCATTGAAGTGCTGCCACTCGCCGCGCCAGCGCGCTTTTACCGCAGAGGCGCGACCTGCGTCGAGAACCACCTGATCGACCAATACGTCAGTCAATACAGTCAGATTGGGGCGAGCCAGTACGGGACGTAAAAAGGCCTTGGCGGAGTTCCAGCGCACACCGGAACGTTGGTTAACCTGAAAGTATCCACAACCCTGGTTATCGCCACCGTTGAAGTCGGCCACGCTCTCAATGCCACTCTGCGCCGCCGCCTCACGAAAGGCATCCAGAATCGGCCAGGAATAACGCTGCTGCTCGACGCGCCACTCGCCTTCATCACCATGCACTTCACTGGCACCGGCAAAGTGCTTTTCGCTGGCCTTGAACAGCGGTAACACATCTTTCCACGCCCATCCGGCATTGCCTTGCTCAGCCCAGCGATCGTAGTCACTCGCCTGCCCACGCATGTAGATCATGCCGTTGATCGAGGAACAGCCGCCCAGCACCTTGCCCCTGGGATAGCCCAAGGCCCGACCTTGCAAGCCTGGCTGGGCTTCGGTCTTGAAGCACCAATCGGTACGGGGGTTACCAATGCAATACAGATAGCCCACTGGAATGTGGATCCAGGGATAGTTGTCTTTGCCTCCCGCCTCAAGCAACAAAACACGGCAGGTCGGATCAGCAGACAAACGATTGGCCAGAAGACATCCAGCAGGACCAGCACCGACCACAACATAGTCGTAGAGAAAATCGGCAGATGGCATGGGCAACCTCGCGCCTGATTATTATTCTTGTCTCAACCCATGTTATTGATTAATTTCGAGATGAAAACGTTAGATTTCACTCAAGTGCTGTGCGTTTTAACACAACGTTCGTGAACACATGATTCACAAGGAAAAGCATGTTCGACTGGAATGATCTGCGGTTTTTTCTCGAGTTGCAGCGCAGCGGGCGTCTGCTGACAGCAGCCAAGCGCCTGAATACCACCCACAGTACGGTCGCGCGGCATATCGACAACATCGAACAGAGCCTCGGCACCGCGCTGTTCGTCCAACACGCCCAGGGCTACGAACTGACTCCCTCCGGGCAAGCCCTGCTCAAGCATGCCGAAGCCATGGAAAACGTTGCCCTACTGGCCCAGGAGGAGATTACTCAGGCCATCACCCCTCTGGGGAAAATCCGTCTGGGCGTTACCGAAGGCATCGGTATCATGTTCTTCACCCCGCGAATGGGCAGCCTGTTCGAACGCTATCCCGGGCTGGAGGTTGAACTGGTTGCGGTGCCACGATTTGTCAGCATCCTTAACCGAGAAGCTGAAATCAGCATCCATTTGGAACGACCCAACGCTGACCTGCTGATCACCCGCAAACTCACCGACTATCGCCTGGCGCTCTATGCCAGCCGTGAATACCTGGCCCAGGCGCCCACCTTGCATCACCGCGAGGACCTGGCCAAACACAGCTGGATTGGTTACGTCGACGACCTGCTGTTCAGCCAGGAACTGCTGTTTCTAAACAGTTTCTGCCGAGCACCGAACGTGGTGTTTCGCAGCACCAGCGTGATCGCTCAGCAGCAGGCTGCCCGTGCGGGGTTGGGCATTGCCGTGCTACCCAACTATATGGCCCAGCAAGACCCTTCACTGGTACGCGTGTTGCCCAGCGAAACCATCCAACGCAGCTATTGGATCTGTACCCGCCGCGAGTTGCACAAGTCCGTTCGCTTGCGCGTAGTGTGGGATTTTCTCCTGGCGTTATGTGCTCAGGAGCAGGACACCTTGCTGGCGGAGTAGGAGGCTTAGCCCCCCAACGTTTTGATTGTAAGAAGCAACGCCGCGCAGATCCCGACACCCGCAAACAGTTGTTGCAAGCGTGGTCCCGCCAGACGACTGGCAAACTGGCGGGCAACCAGCAGTCCTGCGATTGCACCGGCCGCAAAGGGTGCGCCGACGCTCCAATGCATTACACCAGCCACACTGGCACTAACAACGCTCCCGGTAGATACCAGAGCAATCACGGCCAGCGAGGTAGCGACGATGCTTTTCATATCCAGGTTGGTGTAGCGACTCAGTGCAGGGATGATTACAAAACCACCGCCGACCCCAAGCAAACCGGAGAGCAGGCCAGACAACGCGCCGGTGACTGCCAATGCCCGGGCACATGGCAGGGTCCAACGCAGTCGCCCTTGCAAGGGGTTGAGCACACACGGCATGACCGTACGCTTGCCCAATGGCGGCTCACCGCGCAATTCACGACGAGCCTTGAGTATCATGCGCCCGCAGGCGTAAATCAGCACTGCAGCAAAGGCCAGGGATAGCGGTGCATTGGGAAGCTGATGCGCCAGCATCAAGCCCAACGGTGCAGCGGCGACTCCGATAGCCGCCACAAACGCTGCCGCCCGGTAGCGCACCACGCCTTGGCGTAGTCCCAATGCGGCGCCCACAGTCGCAGCCATGCCGACGGCGAGCAATCCAACTGGCGCAGCCTCCACCATCGTCAGCCCCAGGCCAAAGACCAGCAGTGGAACGGCCAGAATTCCGCCTCCTGCACCGGTCAATGCCAACACAGCGCCAATGATCGCTCCCAATCCAACCGCTAGGAATTGTTGGTCGATCACTGCCTGGCCTCTAGCGGTGCCGCATGGGGTTTGGCCAGCCACTCACGACCTTTGAGCATGCAGCGCCAGTACAGCGGTGGCAGGATCTGCGCCTTGAGCAACCAGGCCAGACGGGTAGGGCGACGACCATCAAGCAGCCAGCGCGGGAAGCTCGGCGACAGTTTGCCCCCATAGGTGAACTCCGCCAGCACGATCTTGCCACGCTCAACCGTGAGCGGGCAGGAACCATAGCCATCGTAGTGAGCAAGCCTCGACAGTCGGCCAAGGGCAACCAATACGTTGTTGGCGACTACCGGGGCCTGTTTTCGCGCAGCGGCTGCGGTCTTGGCGTTAGTGGTATTGATCCCATCCCCCAGAGCGTGAATGTTGGAGAACTTGCGGTGACACAGCGTTGCCGGATCGACGTCAATCCAGCCTGCAGTGTCGGCCAAGGGGCTGTTGCGAATGAAGTCGACAGGTACTTGCGGCGGCACGACATGCAACATGTCGAACGGCTGGGTCAGGGTTTCACTGCTTCCATCAGGCAAGGTGCGTTCAAAGGTAGCTTGCCGAGCTGGGCCATCGACAGCAACCAAACGATGGGAGTATTGGAGGTCCACACCGTACTTGTCGATGTACTCCATCAGGGCAGGCACATAGTCGGCAACGCCAAAAAGCACGGCGCCTGCGTTGAAGAACTTCGCCTGAACATCACCAAGACAGCCTTTGCGCAGCCAGTGGTCACACGACAGATACAAGGCTTTCTGTGGCGCGCCAGCGCATTTGATCGGCATCGGTGGCTGGCTGAATATCGCTCGACCTTTGCGCAAGTTTTGCACCAGCTGCCAAGTGTAAGGAGCCAGATCATAACGGTAGTTCGAGGTCACCCCATTGCGGCCCAGGGTCTGCACGAGGCCATCAATGGCATCCCAATCGAGCTTCAAGCCGGGGCAGACCACCAACTGTTCGTAGCTCAGCAAGCGCCCGTCATTCAAGATTACGGTTTGAGCAAGCGGATCAAAACGCTCTACCCGCGCCTTGATCCAGTGAACACCGGACGGAATGGTCGACTCCATGCTCCTGGCAGTGCTCGGCGCGTTGAAGACACCAGCGCCGACCATGGTCCAACCGGGCTGATAATAGTGGGTGTCGCTAGGGTCAACGAGGGCAATATCCAACGAGGGATCGCGGCACATCAAGCTTGAGGCAACAGCTACGCCGGCGGCCCCTGCACCAACAATCAGGACCTTGTGATGATCGCCTTTAGGCGATGTGGTTTGAGCAGGCATGGCAAGGTGTTCCTTTAATAATAATTCTGGGTACTGCTCAGAGTGCGTTGAGCGGAATTTTCAAATAACGCACTCCGTTTTCTTCCGGTTCAGGCAGTTGGCCACTGCGCATGTTGATCTGTACCGAAGGCAGGATCAGCACTGGCATGTCGAGCGTGGCATCGCGGGCTTCGCGCATGGAGACGAAGCTGTCCTCGCTGATGCCTTCTTTCACATGGATGTTGCTGGCACGTTGCTCGGTCACGGTGGTCATGTAACGAAGCTCACGCCCTCCCGGCAGGTAGTCATGGCACATGAACAACCGCGTATCGGCGGGGAGGGCAAGAATGCGCTGGATCGAGCGATACAACGTACGAGCGCTTGCCCCTGGGAAGTCACAGCGGGCTGTGCCGTAATCCGGCATGAATAGGGTGTCACCCACAAAGGCGACAGCTTGCCCCCCAATCTCGACCACGTAGGTCATGCAGGCCGGCGTATGCCCTGGGGTGTGCAAGGCGCGAGCTTGCAGGTTGCCAATTGCAAAGTGCTGCTCGTCATCGAACAGCACATCGAATTGGCTGCCATCGCGAGCGAAGCGACTGTCAGCATTGAACAAGGTGCCAAAGACTTTTTGCACTTGAGTAATCTGGCTGCCGATTGCAATTTGCCCCCCCAAGGCCGCCTTGAGATACGCCGCGGCAGACAGATGATCGGCATGCACATGGGTTTCGAGAATCCACTGGACCGTAGCGCCCAGCTCTTTCACCCGAGCAATCAACTTGTCTGCTGAACAACTACTGGTACGCCCGGATTTGGGATCGTAGTCCAGCACGCTATCGACCAACGCACATTGGCTACTGTCACGGTCCATCACCAGATAGCTGATGGTCGAGGTGGCACTGTCGAACAGGGCCTCCACATACAAATTGCCGCCGATGATCATTACCACTCTCCAGATAATTCGTGTGCCTGGGCGTCGAGCCAAGTGCGCATTGGCAAAGCTGCCATCAAGATGCATGCCACCGTTAACAAGCCAATTTTCCGAGGCCAAACGCCGCTTTTATTGAACGACATAGACTTCGTCCCCTATCAACTGCCGAAGTTTCTGCCAACTGTTGGCAGACAATGGCAGTTTTTGGCAGTGGTGCTCGCCTTTCAGTTAAGCTGCTCGCGTGCTTTTCCTGGTGCCTTATGTCTTATTCCTCGCGAAAATTCCCCGCCCCCGCAGTTCAAGCGCTGGTGTCGTACCTTGAACACGACGCCCAGCCGACAATCGTGCTGGATACCGACTACAACATTCTCGCCGCCAACGCCGCCTACCAGCGTCAGTTTGGCGTTGAAGGCCAACCTCCCATTGGCGGTAAGTGTCACAGGGTTTCCCATCATTACGCCGTACCATGCGACCAGGCTGGTGAACTCTGTCCAATGCGCAAGGCATGGAGCAGTCGAGCGCCTGAGCGCGTGCTACACGTTCACCACACCCCCCGCGGACCCGAACATGTTGACGTCGAGTTGCGGCCAATCCTTGATCAACAAGGTGAAGTGATTGCCTTTGTCGAACGTCTTACCAGCATCGCGGTAGCCTCTGCTCAGCCTCAGCAACAAGGGTTGGTAGGGCGCGCGCCAGCCTTCACGGAGGCGTTGGCAAGCCTGCAGCGCGCAGCACCTGCGCAGATTCCGGTGCTGCTCCAAGGGGAATCCGGAACAGGTAAGGAGCTTTTCGCACGAGCCTTGCACTTGGGCAGTCCGCGCAACTCCGGTCCACTGGTTGTCGTCGACTGCACCGGCCTTACCGAGTCTCTGTTCGAAAGCGAGCTGTTCGGTTACGAGAAGGGCGCTTTCACCGGCGCCCTGCAACGCAAGACAGGACTCGCTGAAGCCGCTCACGGCGGCACACTGTTTCTGGATGAAATCGGCGAAGTACCGCTGGCCATGCAAGTAAAGCTTTTACGCCTGATCGAGTCAGGCAGCTTTCGTCCGGTTGGAAGCTTGCGAACAGTCCATTCGGATTTCAGGCTTGTTTCAGCCACCCATAAGCCGCTCAAGGAAATGGTCGCTGCAGGGACCTTTCGAGAAGACCTGTATTACCGAATCAGTGGCTTTCCCGTTCGTCTGCCTTCACTTCGTGAGCGCGCAGAAGACCTGCCCTTACTGATCGAAAGCCTGCTGCAACGGATGGCGGGAAAATCCGCACCTCATGTCGATAGCGAAACACTGAAGCTACTCAGGCTGCACAGCTTTCCAGGAAACATTCGTGAGCTGCGCAACATTCTCGAGCGAGCAAGGCTATTCGCCGACGACGGCGTTATCCGTGCCGAACATTTACCGAGTGACTTGCGCAGCGCCCTGGACAGGACTCCAATCCCTTTGCGGCGCCGTGACAAACAAGGTTTTGCGCAACTGGCGCAGGCACTGGAAAACTTTTCAGGTTCTCGCAGTGAACTCGCCAGGCATCTGGGATTGAGTGAAAGAACCCTTTACCGACGCTTGCGTGAACTGGGTTTGTAAATATCCGCCGTGCTTAAAGCTCGATAGGTTCCACGTGGAACATCCGATGTTGAGAACGGGCTCACAGGAAGCAGTCCGTTGCATGCGATTGTGCTCATTCGACAGCGCTTTTTTCTTCTACGCTGATACTGCTCACCCGCTGCGGAGAGCTGTCCAAGCGTCGATTGTCGGTCGGAAACCAGTAGGGCCAACCGCCTGACGTTCCGCTCTGTCTTTTCTGCCACAGGAGCATCGTCATGTCTGCCTGTCTTCACCGGGCGATTTTGCTAACCATCGCCATGCTTGCGCTCTCAGGCTGTTCCGATAAAGATGCACCACCCAAGGCAACGACCGCGTCATCCGCATCGACTGTTGCGGCCGCACCAGAATCTGCACCCCCTCCAGCCGCTCCAACGGCCCCAAGCGAAGCGGTGTTCAGCACCGAGCAACTTGATCAAATGCTTGCCCCGCTGGCGTTGTATCCGGACGCGTTACTGGCTCAGGTACTGATGGCTACCACCTATCCAGGCAATGTCGCTGACGCCGTTGTTTGGTCCAAGGCGCATCCCAAGGTCAGCGGTGATGCCGCCGTCCAACAGGTCGCCGACCAACCGTGGGATCCCAGCGTGCAATCGTTGGTGGCTTTTCCACAGGTACTGGCTACCCTCGGGCAGGACCCAGTCTGGGTGCAGCGCGTCGGCGATGCCTTTCTTGCCCAGCCCGACGCGGTCATGAACTCGGTGCAGCGCCTGCGTGCCAAAGC
Organism: Pseudomonas sp. DG56-2; assembly: GCF_004803755.1. Lineage (NCBI taxonomy): Bacteria > Pseudomonadati > Pseudomonadota > Gammaproteobacteria > Pseudomonadales > Pseudomonadaceae > Pseudomonas > Pseudomonas sp. DG56-2. The sequence goes on along the minus strand of NZ_CP032311.1, from coordinate 8,266 downwards.
CAAGGCAGCAGGCCATCTGGAGTCCAACGAACAGCAGACTGTCACAGTACAACCGGCAAGTGCCGCGGCAGGCGGCACAACCACAGTGGTGCAAGGTAGCGCACCGGCACAAACCATTGTCATCCAACCAACCAACCCGCAGGTTGTCTACGTGCCCAGTTACAACCCTTCTGTGGTGTACGGCAATTGGTCATCCCCGTCCTATCCACCAGCGTATTATCCACCGCCACCGGAGTATCCCATCGCTACGGCGTTGGCCACAGGTCTGGCTTTCGGTGCCGGCATAGCGATCGTCAATTCCCTGTGGGGTGATTGCGACTGGGACGATCATGACGTCGATATCAATGTAAATCGCTACAACAACATCAACAACGTCAACCGAAGGCTCGATGCCAACCAGAACAACTGGCGTCACAATCCTGCGTACCGCGACGGCGTTCCGTACCGCGACCAAGCCAGCAGAGCCCAGTTCGACCGACGTTTACCGGGCAGCGAACAGCGCACGGTCTACCGCGGTGACACGCCGGCCCGTGTCGAAGACCGCGCGCGAGCCCGGGAAAGCCTCGCGCAGCATGGCATAGAAGCACCGGCAACCAGCAACCTTGAAGCCCGCCAAAGGGTGCAGAGTGCCGACCGCGAGCGCGCCCAACAAAGCCTTGAAAAACAGGGTATCAGCCAGACCGGTAGCGCACGCGAACGCGCCCAGGTTGCCGACCGCCAACTGAAAAGTGATGCTCAAACCCGCCAGCGTGCTCAGGCGCCTCTACAGAATCGCCAGCATCAACAGCCCGCGCGCAACCAACAGGTACGCCAACAAGTGCGCCAGCAGCATGCGAGCACGCAGGCGCCACGCAACAATGCCTTGGCCGGTGTACGCAACCCTTCGCAGTCACGCATAGCCAGCAATCGTGGCCAGGTCAGCCAACGAAGCGCCAGCCGACCTTCCGTAGCGTCTGCGGGCCACCAAGTGCAACGACCCGTACGGATGCAATACAGCGGTGGCGGCCGTCGCCGTTGAGAGGAGAGTCAGTCATGAATACTACAAGTCGATTTGCGCTTGTTATGCTCCTGCTGTGGGCGTCCAGCAGTTACGCTCAAAAACATTTCCCAGATGCGCAGGCTGCAGGTGAAGCGTTGGTACAGGCGTTGGGTAGTGAAAAAGCCGATAGCCAACAGTTGGCGAACCTGCTCGGCAACGACTGGCAAAGTTACATCCCAACCAAGAACGTTGATCGAAAAGATGTCGACGCCTTTCTCTCTCTCTACAAGCAAAAGCATCAAATTCAGGCTGACAGCCCGGACAGAGCGCATTTGGTTGTCGGTGACGCGTCCTGGGTGTTTCCAATTCCCGTAAGACACAGTGCTAATGGTTGGTCATTCGATACCAAAGCCGGCGCCAAGGAGATCCGCTTACGCCGTATCGGACGAAACGAACTTGCGACCATTGAAGCGGTGCGTGCCTACCACGATGCCCAGATGGATTACGCCGAAGTTGATCGCAATAACAATGGGGTCCTCGAGTACGCACAAAAATTCATCAGTAGCGACGGTCAGTTCGACGGTCTGTACTGGCCAGAGGAGGAGGGCATCGAGGAAAGTCCGCTTGGACCGCTCTTTGGTGATGCCGCCGTTGGCGATGACTGGCACGGCTATCACTATCGTATCCTCACTGCCCAGGGACCTTCGGCGCCGGGCGGCGCCTATAACTACAAGATCGGTGATCGCATGACTCGTGGCTTTGCCGTAATTGCCTGGCCAACGACCTACGGTGACACTGGCGTGATGAGCTTCATGATCAGCCACGACGGCGAACTATTCGAGAAAGACCTCGGCCAGGACAGCACGAAACACGCTGCTGCGATCACACGTTTCGATCCCGACAGCAGTTGGAGCGAAGTAAAGGACGCGGAGAACACGCGCTGAAGGAACTAGCTCGACATATGAACTCTGCACAAAAAAAAGCCCGCGTTAGCGGGCTTGATAATGACCGAGGAGCCTAGTTTCAAATTCTGGTCGGCCATTCATTTTTGATACGTTACTGCTTTACGTGAACCTTCGCCTGATCAGAAATCCAGGTTAGACACCGCCAATGCGTTGCTTTCAATGAACTCGCGACGCGGTTCAACGGCATCACCCATCAGCGTGTTGAAGATCTGATCGGCAGCGATAGCATCTTCAATAGTCACCTTGAGCATCCGACGCACAGTTGGGTCCATCGTGGTTTCCCAGAGTTGATCAGGGTTCATCTCACCCAGACCTTTATATCGCTGAATGGTGTGACGCTTGGTGCTTTCGGTCATCAGCCAGTCGAGCGCTTCCTTGAACTCAGTGATCGCCTTCTTGCGTTCACCTCGCTGCACATAGGCACCCTCGCCGAGCAGGGTGCTCAGTTGCGCGCCCAGGGCAGTAACGGTGCGATAGTCGTTACTACCGAAGAAGTCACGGTTGAAAGTAACGTAGCTGGCGAGACCGTGGGAGGTGATTTCCACTTCCGGCAACCAGACATTGCGCTCTTTGTCTTCACGCAGGCTGGCCTTGTACAGCAGGCCCGACTTCTCGCTGATACGCAGACGCTCTTCAAACTTGCCCAACCATTCCTGCATTGCAGCATGGTCACCCAGTTGCTCCAGGGTTACGGCCGGCAAGTAAACGAAGTGCTCGGTCAGTTCCTGAGGGTACAGGCGCGACAAACGCTTGAGGGTCTTCATCACCGTACGGAATTCGTTTACCAGACGCTCCAGCTCAACGCCGGAAACAGGAGGTGCCGATTCGTCCAGGTGCAAGCTGGCATCTTCCAGAGCCGATTGGGTCATGTATTCTTCCATGGCCTCGTCGTCTTTGATGTACTGCTCTTGCTTGCCCTTCTTGACCTTGTACAGTGGTGGCTGAGCAATGTAGATGTAACCACGCTCGACCAGTTCAGGCAGCTGACGGAAGAAGAAGGTCAGCAGCAGCGTACGAATGTGCGAACCGTCGACGTCAGCATCGGTCATGATAATGATGTTGTGATAGCGCAACTTGTCGATGTTGTACTCTTCGCGGCCGATACCACAGCCCAACGCCGTGATCAGTGTGCCCACTTCCTGGGACGAGATCATCTTGTCGAAACGCGCTTTCTCGACGTTCAGGATCTTACCTTTAAGCGGCAGGATAGCCTGCGTCTTGCGGTTGCGGCCTTGCTTGGCCGAACCACCTGCGGAGTCACCCTCCACCAGGTATAGTTCGGAAAGGGCAGGGTCCTTCTCTTGGCAGTCAGCCAGTTTGCCTGGAAGACCCGCGATGTCCAGCGCGCCTTTACGGCGAGTCATTTCTCTCGCCTTGCGCGCCGCTTCTCGAGCACGTGCAGCATCAATCATCTTGCCGACGACGGCTTTGGCTTCATTCGGGTTTTCCAGCAGGAAGTCAGAGAAGTATTTACCCATCTCTTGTTCAACGGCTGTTTTGACTTCCGAAGAAACCAGCTTGTCTTTGGTCTGCGAGCTGAACTTGGGATCCGGTACCTTCACCGAAATGATCGCGGTCAGACCTTCTCGGGCATCATCGCCGGTGGTCGAAACCTTGTTCTTCTTGGCCAGGCCTTCTTGCTCGATGTAGTTGTTCAGGTTACGCGTCAAGGCCGAGCGGAAGCCGACCAAGTGAGTACCGCCATCACGCTGTGGAATGTTGTTGGTGAAGCACAACAGGTTCTCGTTGAAACTGTCATTCCATTGCAGAGCAATTTCAACGCCCACACCGTCTTCGCGTTGTACGCTGAAGTGGAACACCTGGTTGACCGGAGTCTTGTTGGTGTTGAGGAACTCGACGAAGGCACGCAGACCACCTTCGTACTTGAAGTATTCTTCTTTGCCCGAACGCTCGTCCTTCAGCAGGATACCAACGCCAGAGTTGAGAAAGGACAATTCACGAATCCGCTTGGCCAAGATATCCCAGCTGAAGTGGATGTTCTTGAACGTCTCGCTCGAAGGTTTGAAGTGAATCTGGGTGCCGGTAGTTTCACTGTCGCCGACAATAGCCATAGGCGCCTGTGGAACACCGTGAACATAAGTCTGCTCCCAGATCTTGCCGCTACGACGAACTGTCAGAAGTAACTGTTCAGACAGGGCGTTAACAACAGAAACACCTACACCGTGCAGACCGCCGGATACTTTGTAGGAGTTATCGTCAAACTTACCGCCTGCGTGCAAGACGGTCATGATGACCTCGGCGGCGGACACGCCTTCCTCTTTGTGCACGTCCACTGGAATGCCGCGACCGTTATCGCGAACACTGACGGATTCGTCTGGGTGGATAGTTACGGTGATGTCATCGCAGTGACCGGCGAGTGCTTCGTCGATCGAGTTATCGAGCACCTCGAACACCATGTGGTGCAGACCGCTACCATCATCGGTGTCGCCAATGTACATACCGGGACGCTTGCGCACGGCATCTAGCCCTTTCAGCACTTTAATGCTGGAGGAGTCGTACGTTTGATTTTCGCTCATGCCTTCACTCCCGATGGTCGTGGGTCTGGGTGATACGGCCCTGTTCCACGTGGAACAAAGCAACTGGCGTTTCCGTCTGCCAGCCTTCCCTCAATAATTCATGATCTACACAGGTGATAAACACCTGGCAGCGTAAGTCTTCCAACAAGCGGCAAAGTGCGTGGCGGTGTTGCTCATCCAACTCGGACGGCAAATCATCCACAAGATAAATACATTGGCCGCGTCGCGCCTGGCTAACCAGGTGCCCTTGGGCAATGCGCAGTGCACAGACCACTAGTTTCTGCTGGCCCCGAGACAATATATCGGCGGCGTTATGTGCGCCGAGTCTCAAGCGCAAATCAGCTCGTTGCGGTCCAGCCTGGGTATGGCCCATTTGCTGATCGCGTTGCAAGGACGAAGCGAGTACTTCACTAAGCTCTCGCTCTTTGTCCCAGCCACGGTAGTAACTCAGGGTCAGTCCGTCGAGTTCGACCAAATCGCTCAGGGTTTGCTCAAAGACGGGCTTCAAGGCCTTGATGTAATTTCGGCGGTATTCATCCATTTCAGCACTGGCCAGGCACAGTTCCCGGTCCCAAGTCGCTTGCGAAACAGCGTCAAGTGTACCATGCCGCAACCATGAGTTCCGCTGCCGCAAAGCCTTCTGCAGGCGTTGCCATGTGGCCATGAAGCGGGGTTCCACGTGGAACACGCCCCAATCAAGGAACTGGCGACGGATTTTTGGTGCCCCTTCCAACAAGCGAAAGCTGTCCGGGTTGATTAATTGCAGCGGCAGAATCTCTGCCAACTGCGCGGCACTTCGAGCATTTTGCCCGTCGATACGAATGGTGAACTCACCTTGCCGATCCCGCGAAATACCCAGATTGCTTGATCCACCTTCACTCAACTCGACTTGGCCGAATACCGTACAAGCCAACTGTTCGTATTGAATGACAGGCGTTAGACGCGTGCTGCGAAAGGATCGGGCCAGGCCCAACAGATGCACCGCTTCCAACACACTGGTTTTCCCACTGCCATTGGCGCCGTACAGGATATTGATGCGGGGGGAGGGAGAGAAGGTCACCGGGTGCAGATTACGCACCGCGGTGACCGAAACGCGACTGAGGGACATCTAAAGTCTGCTGGACAAATTACAGACGCATTGGCATGACAACGTAAGCGGAGTCGTCGTTATCGGCTTCCTGCAGCAGGGCGCTGCTATTGGAGTCCGAAAGAATCAGGCGAACTTGCTCAGTAGTCATGACACCCAGTACGTCTAGCAGATAGCTGACGTTGAAGCCGATTTCCAGCGAGCTACCGTTGTAGTCGACGCTGATCTCTTCTTCAGCCTCTTCCTGTTCAGGGTTGTTCGCTTGAATCTTGAGCTGACCGTTGGCCAGTTGCAGACGAATGCCTCGGTATTTCTCGTTGGACAGAATGGCGGTACGGCTAAACGCCTCACGCAGCGCCTGACGGTCACCAATTACCAGCTTGTCGCCACCCTTGGGCAGCACACGTTCGTAGTCTGGGAATTTGCCATCGACCAACTTGGAGGTGAAGGTGAACTCACCCGTGGTGGCACGAATGTGATGTTGACCCAGTACGATGCTGACCATGCCATCAGGCTCAGTCAGCAGGCGAGCCAATTCCAGGATACCTTTGCGCGGCACGATAACTTGATGACGATCGGCATGACCGATGTCAGCGCGCATGGAGCACATGGCCAAACGGTGACCATCGGTGGCTACGGCGCGCAAGGTGTCTGCAGAGACCTCCAGCAACATGCCGTTGAGGTAGTAACGCACATCCTGTTGGGCCATGGCGAAGCTGGTGCGCTCGATCAAGCGGCGCAGCCGACTCTGCTCAAGGTTGCAGGTCAGCGAACCAGGACCTTCCTCAACAGTTGGGAAGTCATTGGCTGGCAAGGTCGAGAGGGTGAATCGGCTCCGGCCAGCCTTGACGATAATCTTCTGTTCATCGAGCTTGATGTCGATCAGTGCATCGTTGGGCAAGCTTTTGCAAATATCCATCAGCTTGCGCGCAGGTACGGTGATCTCCCCTGGCTCGGCGGGCTCTTCGAGCTGCACACGGCCAACCAGTTCCACTTCCAGATCGGTACCAGTGAGTGAAAGTTGTTGTCCCTGAACAACCAGCAGTACGTTGGACAGTACTGGCAAGGTCTGGCGGCGCTCAACGACGCCTGCGACCAGTTGCAGGGGTTTCAACAGGGCTTCGCGTTGAATGGTGAAGTGCATGGTCTAGTCCCTTGCCTTAATAAGCTGCGCTGACGCCAATCACGTCGTCAGAGTCCGCAGCAGGTTCTTGTAGTCCTCGCGGATATCCGCGTCGGATTCCTTGAGTTCATTGATCTTGCGGCATGCGTGCAACACCGTAGTGTGGTCGCGGCCGCCGAAAACATCACCGATTTCCGGCAAGCTGTGGTTGGTCAGCTCCTTGGACAGGGCCATGGCAACCTGACGCGGTCGAGCAACCGAACGAGAACGGCGCTTGGACAACAAGTCGGAAATCTTGATCTTGTAGTACTCGGCAACTGTGCGCTGGATGTTATCCACACTCACCAGTTTGTCCTGCAACGCCAGCAGATCCTTCAGCGACTCACGAATCAGCTCGATGGTGATGTCGCGTCCCATGAAGTGCGAGTGAGCGATGACTCGCTTCAAAGCGCCTTCAAGTTCACGCACGTTGGAGCGAATGCGCTGGGCAATGAAGAATGCAGCATCATGAGGAAGATCGACCTTCGCCTGGTCGGCCTTCTTCATAAGGATGGCCACGCGAGTTTCCAGTTCAGGAGGTTCAACAGCTACAGTCAAACCCCAACCGAAGCGCGACTTCAGGCGCTCCTCCAAACCTTCGATCTCTTTCGGATAGCGGTCGCTAGTCAAAATTACTTGCTGACCACCTTCGAGCAAGGCGTTGAAAGTGTGGAAAAACTCTTCCTGGGATCGCTCCTTACGAGCGAAGAACTGAATGTCATCGATCAGCAACGCATCAACCGAGCGGTAAAAACGTTTGAATTCGTTGATCGCGTTGAGCTGCAGCGCCTTGACCATATCAGCAACGAAGCGCTCCGAATGCAGGTAGACAACCTTGGCATTCGGATTCTTCTTGAGCAGATGGTTACCCACAGCGTGCATCAAGTGCGTTTTACCAAGACCTACACCGCCGTAAAGGAACAACGGGTTATAGCCGTGCTTGGGGTTGTCAGCGACTTGCCAGGCAGCCGCGCGAGCAAGCTGGTTGGATTTACCTTCGACAAAATTCTCGAAGGTAAAGGTTCGATTCAAGTAGCTGGTGTGCTTGAGCGCGCCTTCTACCTGAACGGTGCGTTGCTCGGCACGGCCGCTTGGCGCTGGCGCGGTATTGGGGTCGCCCATCGAATCGAAGCTGTCCCGTGATGGGGCTTGTTCGACTTCAGCAACAGCCACCGCTGCAACAGGTTTTGAGACAGGTTCATTGACCACTGCGACTTGCGCGGCCTGCGCCTGGGATGCAGCGACGGCGGCAGCCAACGGTGCATTGGGAGCAGCGCGCGGTGCCGAACTGCGCCTGCTACCTATTAATAAGGAAAGAGCAGGCGCCATCCCGTTGCCATGCTCACCCAACAGTTCGAGCAAGCGGCTCAGGTACTTTTCGTTGACCCAGTCGAGAACAAAACGATTAGGCGCGTAGACGCGCAACTCGTCGCCTTCGGCTTCGACCTGTAGCGGACGGATCCAGGTGTTGAATTGCTGGGCAGGCAGTTCATCGCGCAGAAGCTCCACGCACTGCTGCCAAAGTTCCACTGACAC